>CAMBSA010000024.1 GCA_945869935.1 Bordetella parapertussis
GCAATGGACTTGAGCAGCGAGGCGCCGAAGGCGGGCTTGGCCTGCACGAGCGTGAGAAAGTCGTTTCGCCCGATAGACAGCAGCGTGCAGTCGGTCTCGGCCACCGCGGTGGCGGCGCGAGCTGAACGGTCCACCAGCGCCATCTCGCCGAAGATGGCGCCCGTGCCGACGCGTTCGATCAGCGTGTCGCCGGCCGAAATTGCGACCGTGCCCGAGGTGACCACGAACATGAAGGCGCCGAGCGCGCCAGCGCTGACGATCACCTTGCCTTCTTCATACGATGCGGGTGACTGGCCGTCGAGTGCGGCTTGGAGTTCGGCGAGCATTTTCCTGTCGAGAACCGCGCTGCGTTCGGCTGCGGGTGCGGCTTTCACGCCGCCGGCGGCGGCCAGCTTGGCAAGGCTCTCGCGCAGCCGGTTGACCATGATGCTCATCAGCATCAACGCGAAGCCGGGGGCCTTCGACAGCGCGACATGAAACTGCTTTTCGTCGAGCGAGAGCACCTTGCAGTCGGTCTTGGCCATCGCGGTTGCGCTGCGCGGCAGTCCCGCGATCACAGCAAGTTCGCCGAATACATGTCCCTGCTTGATGACACCGAAGAACTTGTTCTTGATCAGCAGGCCGACTTCGCCTTCGAGCAGCAGGTACATGCGGGCGTTCTTGGAGAACAGGCCGCCGGATTTCTCGTTCTCGACGAAGATCGCCTTGCCGCCTGTCTTTGTTTCCACCGTGCCGGCCGAGCGGAAAAACGCGAGCGCAAGCTTGGGGTCGTAGAGCGGGCTTTGCGCCGTGCTCTGCACGGTGCTGATGGCTACAGCCTCCGCTTTCTTGGGAGGTGTCGGTGCGGAGAAGTCGAGGTCGTCCATGGGCGGCGCCAATTTTATATCGATTGCATGCGGGCGTGATTTGTTGTTGCAGTGATTGGGATACTGTAGGGCAATGAGTTCTGAGTCAGGCACCGGACAACGATGAATTCACCACGCAAATTCCGTTTTGCGCGGCTTGCGCTTGCGGCGATGTTTGTCGCGGTCGCGGTGAGCGCCGCCGTGCGCTCGGGCGGCGACTGGCAGTCGGCAAGTCACGAGTCCGCCGGCCTTGCGCCTCCGGTCTCGCGCACGCCCGGGGCGGTGGTGCAGGTGTACGCCGCGCGCGCCTGGGGCTGGCGGGGCGTGTTCGGCGTGCATACCTGGGTCGCGGTCAAGCCCGAGGGTGCGGCGGAGTACACCGTGCACGAGGTGATCGGCTGGCGGCTCGGGTGGAGCGATTCGGTGGTGGTGGCGCGGGAACGGGCGCCGGATGCGCGCTGGTTCGGCAACGCGCCGGAACTGCTGGTGGATCTTCGCGGCAGTCGGGCGAAGGAGGTGATCGCGCGGATCGAAGCGGCAGCAAAATCCTATCCTTACGCAGGCGAATACCGCGCCTGGCCGGGGCCGAATTCGAACACCTTCACCGCCTGGATCACGCGCGCGGTGCCCGAGCTTGAGGCCGACCTGCCGCCGACGGCGATCGGCAAGGATTATCTCGGCGCGACGTTGGTGGGTAGTGCGCCGAGCGGTGGCGGGCTTCAGTTGTCGCTCTTTGGCGTGCTCGGATTGACGGCGAGCACCGTGGAGGGACTGGAGTTCAATCTGCTCGGCCTGAGCATCGGGGTGGACCCGTTTCCTCCTGCACTCCGGCTGCCTTTGATCGGACGCCTGGGGGTGGCAAGTCACTGAACAACGCACAGCGCGCAAACGCGCCTGGCAGGCGAGGTTCTGCTCGGTCAAAGGGCAACCGGAGGTGTCGTGTTCACCGATTGATACGACCCCAGCGCCCGGGTGTCGCGAGCGGTTCTTTCCGCGCGAGATGTGTTCGAGAGCGAGGAATCAGAGGTGCCGCCCGCCGTCGACCATCAGCGTGGTTCCTGTTGCGATGCGCAAATGAGTAATGGCACCGATGATGCTGACTGCAACATCGTCGGGGTCGACCACGATCTTGAGCGGCGTTTCCATCGACTGCTTTTCGATCGCCGCACGGCCGCGTCCCGGCACGAAGCCGGTGTCCACCGCAGCGGGTGCCACGCCGATGACGCGGATGCCGGGGCCAAGCGCACGCCCGAGCGACATGCCCATCGTGTCCAGTGCCGCCTTGGACGCGGCATAGGCGATGCTGCTGCCCGAGCCGGTGGAGCCGGAGATCGAGGACACGTTGATGATCACCGCATCGCCCGATTGGCGAAGCAGCGGCGCGAAGGCACGGATGGTGGCGAAAGGCCCGCGCACATTGGTGGTGAAGATGCGGTCGAAGGTCTCGTCGTCAAGTGCATCGAGGTCTGCGTGCGGCACGGCACGGGTGACGCCCGCGGAGTTGACGAGGATGTCGCAGCGTCCCATCGTCGAGCGGACTTCGGCAGCCGCCGCGGCAATTGCGGCGCTGTCCTGCATCGGAATGTGCACGATGCGGTGTCCGCTGCCGGCGAGCGCGGCGAGCACCTGTTCAGCCCGCTCGCGGCCGTTGTTGTAGCCGACCGCGACTTTCACGCCGGCGGCGGCAAGTCGTTTCGCGGTGGCAGCGCCGATGCCGTTGCTCGCGCCGCTGATCACCGCCACTTTTCCTTCGAGCGGATATTCGCCCAGACCGCCGCTGCGTAATATAGTCATTGACGCTCCCTTTTCATTGGTTCATCCGCCGCAAGGCAGGAATCATTTGTGGTAATTGTTGGAGGCGCGCGAGAACGCTTCATAGAGAGGCGGCAGTGTGATGCCGCGTTTGGCCAGCAGTGATTCGCGCATGTACACAAGGAACTGACGTGGCATGACTTCCGGGATGTTCCGCGGGATCTCGCCCCGGTCGAGTATGGTCATCGCCATGTGGGCGACGGTGTCGCCCTGCTCGAAGCCGGATGCGCCGACTGCGAACATGCCGCCTTCCTCGACCATGAAGCCGCCCAGACCCACCACCGGGACGGGGGAGTTCTCTTCGGTCCACTTCATCAACTCGGCCGGCGGAAACAGATCCTGGTCCTTCCCGGCGCGGAAAACCGCCTGGTAGTTCGACAACACGATGATGTCGGCCTTTGCCCCGGCTTCCTTCACCGCGCGCTTCCATTCGTAGAAGTCCGTGACGAGAGTCGAACTCACGAGCTTGAACGGCGCCCAATTGAACGCGTCGATCTCCTTCTTGTCCTGCACCACCGAATCGGACAAGTCACCGATATGTGCGATGCGTGTGCCGAGTTTCTCGCCATCCCGCCCGCGCATTTCGGCCAGCGCGCGGCTGAGGTCGATGATCGGCTTGCGCTCGTAGATGCCGGTGACGTTGGCGGCTTTCCGATAACCGTAGGCCTCGACCGTGCCGTTGATGCCGGCGAAGACGATCCTGATCTTCGGATGGTTGGCGTATTCCTTGACTGCGTACTGCTGCGCATCGTCATCCACTGCGATGATCAGGTCCGGATTGATCGATTCGATCGCACGGCGTGCGAGCACGCCTGCCTTGCGCTTGAAATCGCGGTCCGGATGGACCTTGGTATCCATGTAGTGCCAGTCGATCTTGTAGCGAAGATTGGACGCGAACGCCCGACGGATGCCCGCGTCGATGTCGCGCGTCCAGGCGTAGTCGGTATCGTAGCTGTGCAGCACCAGGATGCGCGGCTGCGTCAGCTTGAACCAGGTGAGCAGGACTCCCGCCATCACGAGGAAGAGTGCGATAAGAGCGAGCTTGACCGTCTTGATCACAGCAGTCCCAGCGCAGTCCAGAACGGAATCGAGGCGAATACGCCGGCGAGCCGGACGAAATTCATGAAGAAGTTGAAGCGCAGGAACGTCGCCTCGTCATATAGATTCTTCTGCCGCACGAGTTCCTGGAACTGCTGGTAGTGCGGACATTGGTAGGGAAAGATCCACATGTCGCCGAACAGCAGCAGCATGAACCCGATCACCCAGGGGTTGATGCCGGCTTGCGCCGCGATCGGCATGAAGATGGTCGCGCAGATCGCGATCGTGGCGGTGTTTGGAAACACCAGCCGCAGCATGAACACCAGCAGGAACATCAGCAGCACGAACAGGCTGAAGCTGTATTGCAGCACGCCGCCGAGGACCGAGAGGTTGGCGGTCATCCATCGGTCGAGCCCGAGGTAGTTGAACACGCCGACGATACCGACGAGGCTGCCGAGATAGACGAGCGAGGGCCAGTCGGTCTGCTCACGGAATTCGTTCTTGCGCAGAAAGCCGAAAAGCAGCAGACCGTAGAGTATCGCCATGCCCATCCACGGCGGCTGGATGTTATGGATGGACGTGGTGACCACGCCGAGCGCAAAAACGAGGACGCCGGCGATCGCGGCCCATTCGCGCTTCTTCATCTTGCCGAGCAGCGCGAGCTGGAGCTTGACCTGTTCCTTGGAGAGTTGCGATTTCTCGTCGCTGCGAAAGAACAGGGACACGCTGATGAAGTAGATCGCCAGCATCGCGACAGTGGCGCCCAGCGAAGCGAACACCCAGTAGATCCACTGGAAGTGCTGCTGCTCCTGCGGCGAGAGCAGGCCGTAGATCACGAAGTTGACCGAGCGGCTGGTCATGAATCCGGCCGACAGAAGCGTGGCACCGGTGAACGCCGCAATCGCGAGGCGGGTTGCCGCCCTGCCGCGGAACCGGAATTTCACCGTCTCCACCATGTCGATCAGGAACGGCGCGGCAAGCACGGTGCGGGCATTGATCGAGGGCACGATCGGCGTGAGCAGGAATCCGGTGAGCAGCAGCCCGAGGTTGTGTCCGGCGGGCGAGTTGGGAAGGTAGCGCAGCAACCAGAGCAGAAAGCGGAAACTCAGGCCGGAGAGCACCACCACCGTGCCCAGGCCGAGGATGCTCATTGCCATGAAAAAGCCGTCGGAGGCAAAGCCCGCAAGCACCACCTTGGTCGGTGCGATGCCGAGCGCAAGCGTGGTGAGCACAGCAAACAGGCCGGGGACGAATTCGTCCACGAGTTCGAACACCCACATGATCACGGTCGCGCTGAAGATCGCGAGGAAGGCACGGGTTTCGCGGTCAAGGCCGTAATCGGCGCCGTAGAGCATGACCGCCAGTGGCAGCAGGATGGCGATCAGCCAGCCGACCGTCTCGAACCGCTCCTTGCGTTTCGATCCGGGCGGCGTGTGCGGAGCAGAGGCCTTGCGCACACGCTCGCCGCCAAAATTCGCCAGCACCGAGAAATAGAACTCTGCCTTGTGGCCTGGGTTGTATTGGTTTAGCCCGACAAGGCTGGTGCGCGGAATGGTGAATGTCACGACATCGGTTAGCGCGACCGCATCGGAAAGGTAGTGAGGAATGTCGGTTGCCGCTTCCTCTCCGAAGCGCGTGGAGTCGATGAGAATCCGCTTGCCCGCGGGTGTGATCAGTTCGACGCTGCCCGACTGCAGCAAATACAGGGTCGATGCATCGGTTTCGGCACGGTAGATCGTCTCGCCCGCACTGAATCGCTTCTCGTTCACATTGCGCAGCATGCGCGCGAGGCTCTCGCTCAGACTCCGGGAAATGATCGGGTCTTCGGTGAGTCGGACAGCGGCGCGGGCGGTGGGGGACATTGTCGTGAGGTTCTCGTCGTTTGCCCTGTTGACGGTATGCGTTCGAACGCTTGGGGAAACCGCCGTACCGCTGATTTTCAGCAGACGCATATTAATTCATGTCCCGCTCTGCCTTATCGGCGCATGTAGATCAATGCGACCGTTAAGTAGGGGGGGCGTTTGTATCTTTTACGCCAATGATCCCGAAAATCTTGGAAATCGCCAAAAATCTACTATTCAATAAAATCAATGACTTATGGATTTATATTAAAAACGGGTTACAGGAGGTGGAGACATGCCTTTGAAAATATGAGATGATTTTTTTATAACAGCTGAAAATGCGTGTGCTGCCTATGGTGTGTGCTGGGACCACGTTGGGGAGAGTTGCAACCGTCCGCGTGTTCGCGGCCGCGGGTCTTGCCGCCTGCCTTTTGGCCGGTTGCGGCACGATTTCGAGCATTTCCGAGTCGCTGTTCCCCAAAATTTCAAAACTCGAGGTCGGGGATATCCAGCTACTCAGCGATCCCGGCACGAACCTGAATACCGCGCTCGAATTCGAGGTCGTGGTTGTAAAAGACGCCGACCTGCTGAAAAAACTCTCGGATCTTCCCGCGTCGAAATGGTTCGAGACGCGCGAAGACATTCGCAAGACTTTCCCTGAAGGGTTCGAGTCGAAAAAGTGGGAACTCGTACCGGGGCAGGACCTGCGTCTCCCCGGCGATGCCTACAAGGATACGCGTGCGCTCGCGATGATCGTGTTTGCGAATTACCTCACTCCGGGCGAGCATCGCGCGCGAATTGATATTTTCAGGCAGGGCGCGGTGATCCGCCTGTTGCCGCGCGGATTTACCGTTGAAGCCAAGGGCGCCGCGGCTTCGAGCGAGAAGCCCAAATGAGGTCTTACATGTCAGTTTTGGAAACCACCGCCGGGATGCGCGGATGAAATTCGTCAAGGACCTGCCCGAGTCGATTGAGTGGTATGAGGGCATGCTGCTCGCTCCGCAGCACTTCCAGCAGCTTGCCCGCCGGAGTGAAGACCTTCCTGCGTTTCTGACACTCGCTGCGCAGCCGTTCGCCTGGGGCGTGCGCAGCATGGCAATCGACGCCGCGATGCTTCCGGCCGGCATCCTTCGCATCAACCAGCTCGAGGCGGTAATGCCCGATGGGCTGGTGGTTTGGCACTCGAGCGAGGAGCCTGACAGCGCGCCACTGGAGATCGCGCTCGCGCCCTTTGCCGATCAGCTTCAGCAGGGCGAGTTGATGGTGCATCTCGCGGTTGTCGCCGCGGACGGCACAGGCGATGCGGGCGGAGCGGGTGATCGTTACCGGTCGCTTCCCGGGATCAACGTGCAGGACGAGACCTCGGAGGCGGAGGCGGTGGTGATTTCGCGCCGGAGGCCGAATCTGCAACTGATTCCGGGAAGCACGCCGTCCGCACGCTTCGTCAGTTTTCCCCTGGCCACCGTTGCGCGGGAGAACGAATTGTTCCGGCGCGGGCTGTTTGTTCCGCCCTTGCTGGCGGTGGGTGAGAATTCGCCCTTGCGCGCGATGTGCGCGGCCCTGGTTGTTCGTTTGCGCGAAAAGGCGGTGTTCCTCGCCAAGCAGACTTCGATTCCCTCCTCGAAACTCGAGGACAGGCTCGAATTCCTCGAGCTCAAGGACAAGCTTCGCAGCATTGTCGTGCTCCTGCCGTATTTCGAATCGGTTTTGAGCACCGAACCGGTTCATCCGTATCCCTTGTATCTCGCGCTGTCGGCATTGCTCGGGCCGCTCAGTCTGCTGCGGCCCGGGGCAGTGCCGCCGCCGCCTGTGCCCTATCGGCATGGCGATCTTTATTCCACATTCGTGAGCGTGGAGAAAAATCTCGAGGACATGCTCTCGGCGGTGAGCCAGACGTACCGCGAGATCAAATTCCGCTTCGATGCGGGGAATTTTTCGCTCCCTATGGATCCGGGCTGGCTTGGCGGTCGGCTCGTCGTGGGACTTCGAGGACAGTCCGAGCGCGATCTCGCGGCCTGGATGGATGGCAGCCTCATCGGCTCAGAGTCCGTGCTTGATGGGCTGCGAGAAAAGCGGATTCTGGGAGCGGCCCGCACGCGCATCGAGCGGGCCGACGAACTCGGAATTGCCGCGGGGGCCGGGATTACGCTATATACGATCCAGCCGGACCCCGAGTTCGTGCATGCGGGTCGGGCGCTGGTGATAGTGAATCCGGCGGAGACGGCTACGCCGCTGCGGCCCTCCGAAATCATTCTTTATGCGGGCGAATAGGCACTCCATGGCCGATTTGGTGAACCTCCGGAGCCCTGGTTGATTCCGCGCGAATCAATCATTCCCGCGCAGAACGGAGAGGAGGCGTCCTATCTCGTCGACCAGTTCTGCTCTTTCTATTCGGGAGTGGTCGCGCTCAAGAGCAGGTTGGGGATGCGGCCGGTTGCCGAGCCGGCTGTGGGGGCAGGGGATGCGCCTGCGGCAGGGATCGGCGGTGATCTGGCCGGTGCGCAGATGATCTCCCGTGATCTGCTTGCGGTGCTCGAAGCGCAGTCCATCGAAGCGCAGCGCGCGGGCGGGCGGTATGCTTTCGAAGTCAACCGGGAGGCGCAGTACGTGATGGCTGCGCTTGCTGACGAAGTGCTGCTCAATTTCTCCTGGTCCGGGCGCGATGTTTGGACGTCCTGCCTGCTGGAAGAGGCGCTGTTCAAATCACGCATTGCGGGAGATCGTTTTTTCGAGCAGATCGATGATCTTCTTCGGACCCGTGACCCGGCACGTCGCGAACTCGCGCTGATCTATCTGCTGGCACTGTCTCTGGGTTTTCAGGGGCGATACCGTGGTACCGACTGCGGCCCAAAGTTGCAGGATTACCGCGTTGCCCTTTATCGGTTTCGCTACGGCCGTCCCCCGGATCCGGGAGACGCCGGGCGCCAACTTTCTCCGCAAGCCTATTTGTACACCGTGGGGGATGCCCGTCCACAGCAGTTGCCATACATTCGGCGCTGGGTGCTCGTCATGATCCTCGTATTCGTGAGCATGCTGGGCGTATCGCAACTTATCTGGCAGTGGAAGGCCGATCCGCTCGAACAGGATATCGCCGGAGCACGGCATCCTCCTGGAGCGTTGCGCTGAAATGCTGACGCTACTCCCCACGGTCTGGACTCATTGACATGGCCGCCTACCTGATTCCGGCGACCACGGCACTTATCGCGTTGACACTGGCCTTGCTTGTCTACGTCGTCAAGGTGGCAAAGAAACGTGCCGTAGCAGAAGCCAAGCCCGCGGCGGTGAACGAGATGGCCCTTCGGCGCCGGATCTCGAGTCTTGGGGCGGCATTCCGCAATTCGGTGTCGCTGATCGAACTGAACCTCGCCTCGCGCTGGCGCCGTTATCAGATTCCCTGGGTGCTGCTGCTTGGCGAGTCGGGTTCGGGCAAGAGCGTGCTGATTGAAAACTCGGGAATGGACCGCGCGTTCCGCATGTCTTCCGGCGCGGCGTTACAGCATGCGGCGGTTGGCTGGCATTACTTCAACCGTGGCGTGGTGCTCGATGTCGCGGGGGAGTACCTCGGCGCGACGGCAAGCGCAGGTGCCGGCGATCGCGCCTGGCAGGCATTGCTCCGGCTGACCGAGAAGTACAGGCCAAAGCGGCCGATAGACGCGGTGGTTATTACCGTTTCCGCTGCCGCCCTCATGGGAACCGACACACTTGCTGCAGAGGATGCGGCGCGCCAGGCGGATCTTCTGCATCGCAGGCTCTGGCAGGCGCAAAGCCGCTTCGGAATCGTATTCCCTGTCTATGTAGTTATTACGCAGTGCGACCGGTTGCAAGGCTTCGCGAGTTTCGTACGTGCCTTGCCGGTGTCCTTGCGGGGCAACATTCTCGGCTGGTCCAATCCCTACGATTTCGAGTCGGGTTACAAGAGCACCATGGCCGACCAGGCGCTCGAGGGCGTGGTTCACGGCGCCTTCGAACTAGAAGCAGAAATCTTCGCCTCCGGGCGGCCGGTTCCGGACGCGGATGCGCTGGTTCAGTTTCCCGCTTCCATCGGCTCGTTGCGCAACGGCTTGCGCACCTATCTGGATCAATTGTTCCGCCCGAGCGCCTATCACGAGACCTTCTTTTTCCGTGGTGTTTATCTTTCGGGCGATGCGGGTTTTTCACCGCCGGCAGTAGCGCCCGCGTTCGGGATGCCGGCTTCGGCGATTCCTGCCATGCCACTGGTCGTTCCGCGCGACGACCTCGCTGCACCGGGCTTTGAAACCCGGCGAGACCCGGTGTTCGTGCGCGATATCTTCGAAGCAAAGGTGTTCCCCGAGTTCGGGATGGCGAGGCCCTCGCGTGATGCATTGATGTCGAAGAACCGCACGGTGCGCGTACTGCGTTGGGTGACGGTGACACTCGCGGTGGTCTGGTCGTGCACATTGGTCCTTGCGGCTTTCCAGCTGGATGCGAAGGTGGATGCCTACGAAAACGCACTCGACCTGATGGTCAAGGTGCGCAAGGAACGACAGGCATCACACGAGCGCAAGGTAAGTCTGCCGCCCGAATGGTACATACAGAACACGACCCTGCTTCTGGACAAGATGGCGCCGCTCGGCGGTGTGCGTCTCTGGTGGTTTTCAATACCGGGTTCCTGGCCTGCCTTCACGGATATTCACGACGAAATCCAGAGGACGCTGTACGGAGGATTCCAGGACATCGTGTTCAACACGGTGCGCAAGGGGCTCAACGTGAAGATCTCGGATCTGACCGGGATTCCGCGAAACCTTGTCACCACCGAACTTCGCGATACGTCGAGTTGTACTGCAGACGTACCGCCTGCAGCTCAGGGTGGAAACGAGCCGGTATCGCTCCTCATCGATGATCTTCCGGAATTCGCGCAACTGAAGGAATACGTGCGCGGTGCCACCGAGTTGCAAAACTCCCTCGCCACATTCGAGCGACTGAAGCGGGGCGAAGCCGGGATGTCCGATTTGCGGGGACTGCTTCGCTACACGTGGAACATCGCGCTCCCGGAAAGCCTGGACAACAGTTCGTACCACATCTCCGTGGTGAGGCAAGGCTATAAATTCGACAATTTCGATCCGTCGGTCGCCTTCGTGATTTCGTCAGTCTGTTCCTTCAATCAACGGGTCGACCAGACCTTCGCGAAGTTCTTCATCGAGAATCCTGCGATTGCGCTGACAAGGGATATATCAAAATCGCTGACGAAATCGGGGGACGCCCAGTCCCAAGCATCCCTAGCGGTCGAGACTTATTCCGATCTTCTGGCAAAGATCCAGGCGCTTGATGCTCTGGTCAAAAGCGGGCGTGCCACCTGGCTCCAGGCCGGCGAGCGCGAACTTGGCAGCGGGTACAGTGATTTGATGCTTAAGGTCGCCGAAGTGTCCGTGCTGGGAATAAGGGCCCGGGACGAGGCGAGGGCGAAGGCGCAGGCGCAGATCGATACGCTCAACAAGGAAATCGCACAAATAAGCGCGGAATCGGTTGGCACGATTCTGAGAAGGCCAACGGACGGCGCGCGCTGGGAGCTTTCACCCGATGTAGCTACCTTGCAGGTTTCGCTCGGTTCCTTGCTAAAACAGCGTTTCATGACCGGCGTTGTCGAGGGACGCAGCCTGGA
>CAMBSA010000025.1 GCA_945869935.1 Bordetella parapertussis
ACCGGGCGAAAGTGTCGGCGCGTTTCGAACACATCTTCTCGGCGCCCGACGAAAGCCGCCATGCGCTCGCCGACCTCTGGTCGGGTGCCTCCGCCGCACCGGAGGAGCAGGCAGCGCGTCTTGACGCACTCGGTTTCAAGGCGCCGGCGGACACGACGGCGCGCCTTGCCGCGATCCGCGGCGGTTCGCGGTACCTGTCTCTGCCCGATGCAAGCCGCGCACGCTTCGATGCGTTGATGCCGCGACTGCTCGAACTCGCCGCGGCGCGAACCAGCCCCGACGAGACGCTAGAGCGCTGCCTTGGATTGATCGAATCGGTGAGCCGCCGCGCTGCGTACCTCGCGCTTCTGGATGAGCATCCGCAGGCGCTCGCGCGCGTCGCCGATATCGCCAGCGAATCGAGCTGGGCGGCGGATTACCTGCAGCGCCACCCGATCGTGCTCGACGAACTGCTCGATGCGCGCGTGCTGCTCGCGCCGCCCGACTGGAACGAGCTTGGCCGCGAGATTCGCAATGGACTGAAGGACCTGGCGAACGATCCCGAACGCCAGATGGACCTGGTCCGCGAAACCCACCACGCCCAGGTATTCAGGTTCATCGCACAGGACATTGCGGGCGCGCTGTCGGTGGAGCGCCTTGCCGATCATCTGTCGGACCTCGCCGACCTGATGCTGCAGATCGTGATCGAGCTTTGCTGGACGCAATTGCGCGAGCGCTTCGGCGCGGAGATGCGGCCCGAGCCGCAGTTCGCGGTGATGGGCTACGGAAAGCTGGGCGGCAAGGAACTCGGCTACGCATCGGATCTCGACATCATCTTTCTATACGACGACGATCGCGATTCGGCGGCCGAAATCTATTCACGGTTCGGTCAGCGCATCAACCTCTGGCTCAACAGCCGCACCGGGGCGGGCATCCTGTTCGAGACCGACCTGCGGCTGCGACCCGACGGGGCATCGGGACTGCTCGTGTCATCGCTCGAGGCGTTCCGCCGCTACCAGCGCGAGTCCGCGTGGCCGTGGGAACACCAGGCGCTCACGCGCGCACGCTACTGCGCCGGCGAAGCCGCCGTGGGCGCGGCGTTCGAGCAGGAACGGCAACACATCCTCACGCTGCCGCGGGACGCAAAAAAACTCGCCGCCGACGTGCTTGAGATGCGCAAGACCCTGCTCGATGCGCACCCAAACAACGGCGGTGAATTCGACGTGAAACACGACCGCGGCGGGATGATCGACATCGAGTTCATGGTGCAGTACCTCGTGCTCGCGCATGCCCACCGTCATCCCGCGCTCACCGCCAATGATGGCAATATCGCACTGCTCGCGCTCGCCGCGCAACTCGGGCTCATCCCCGAAGACCTGTCACAAACGGTGCAGGACGCCTACCGCGAATTTCGCCGCCGCCAGCATTCCCTGCGGCTCAACGGCGCGAAGTACGCGCGTGTGCCGGTCGCAGACGTGAAGCCGCACGCCGATGCGACGCACGCGCTTTGGAAGAAGGTGTTCGACTCCTGATTCCGCTCACACGCGGCCCCCGACCATTGGCAGGTCGGCGTCAGGAATGCGCGCTCAGTGAAAACCCTTCTCGCCCCTCGACTCCCAGAGCTTCCACACGTAAGCCGCGCCCCAGGCGAGTGCCAGGACCATGAGCAGCACGCCGAACGCCTGCATCAGGTAGCCCACGCCGCGTGCCTTGTTGAGCAAGCCGAGCGTCCCCAGGATCTCGATGTAGTCGTGTCCGCCGGTATCGCCGGTGCGCCCCGTCAGCAGCGTCATCGTCGGGATCCTGGCGTCGTAGCAGTAGGGCGCGAGATCGACCCATTCCAGCCCTTCCCACCAGAGCATCAGCCATCCGGCGAGATTGTCCCGCTTCCAGATCACGAAATAGATCCCGAAGCCAAGCGGCATCAGGAACTGCGCAAGACTGCCCCCGGCAACGCCCATGAACTCGCCCAAAGGCATGAACAGCAAATGCCCGAACTCATGAAACGGCACCATCGGGACATGCAGGAAGCCGGCCGGCATCTCGTCGTACAACGCGATATCCCACCGGGCATAGCGGAACACGAGAATCGCAAGCAGCACCCAGAACACCGCGCACACGACAAGGCGGGTGCTTCGCCCCTCCGGCGGAAGCTCGAGAATGCGGGCGAAAAAAGCCTCGGTGCGGCTGTCGTACCGGGGCGCGTCGTCCTCCTCGATGGTGAACGCCGCTCGCCGCGACGGCAGGGGCGCGGGTGCACTCTGCGCCTCGACGTACTTGCGGAAAATCAGTCCGCAGGCGGGGCAGGTTTCGGCACTGGCGCGCTTGGCGGGCGGCAGCGCGTGATCGCATTTCGGGCAGACGGCAAACATGGTCGTGATCTCCCGGTCCCGAATCATAGCTCCGGGAGCTTTCCGATTTCGCTAAAATGCGGGTTTCCGGTTCGCATTTCCTACTTTCGAGGCATTCCATGTCGATGTCTGATCGCGACGGCGCCATCTGGTACGACGGCAAGCTCGTACCCTGGCGCAACGCAACCACCCATGTGCTGACCCACTCCCTCCACTACGGACTGTCGGTCTTCGAGGGGATCCGCGCGTACAAGACGGTCAAGGGCACCGCAATATTCCGCCTCAAGGAGCACACAGACCGGCTGTTCAACTCGGCGCACATCTACATGATGAAAATCCCCTACGACCGGGAAACCATCATGGAAGCGCACAAGGAAGTGGTCCGCGCGAACAAGCTCGAGTCGTGCTACCTGCGGCCGATCGCGTTTTACGGCTCGGAGAAAATGGGCGTCTCGCCCAAGGGCGCAAAAGTCCATGTCGCGATCGCCGCCTGGCCCTGGGGCGCCTATCTCGGCGACGACGGCCTTGAAAAAGGCATTCGCGTGAAGACCTCGTCCTTCGCCCGACACCATGTCAACGTGACCATGGCGCGCGCCAAGGTTGCCACCACCTACGCCAACTCGATCCTCGCCAATCTCGAGGCCACCGAAAACGGCTACGACGAGGCGCTCCTGCTCGACACCGAGGGCTTCGTGGCCGAAGGCGCGGGGGAGAACCTGTTCATCGTCAAGGACGGCGTGATCTACGAACCCGAGATCGCCTCGGCGCTGACCGGCATCACCCGCGGATCGGTGATCGCGCTCGCGCGCGACCTCGGCTACACGGTGATCTCCAAGCGCCTGACGCGGGACGACATCTATATCGCCGACGAAGCCTTCTTCACCGGGACGGCGGCCGAAGTCACGCCGATCCGCGAACTCGACAACCGCACCATCGGCGCGGGCAAGCGCGGCCCCATTACCGCGAAACTGCAAAAACGGTTCTTCGACTGCGTCAACGGAAAGATCGCCAAGTACAACAGCTGGCTCTCCCCGGTCGGCCTGAAAAAGGTGGCGAAGAAAAAGGCAGCAAAAAAGGCGGGCAAATGAGCGTGGCCGGCAAGCCGGGTGCGGCCGACGCCGGCCGTACGGTGGAAGTCACCGCCTCCGACCTCCCCTTGCACTGCCCCATGCCGGGGACCCCGGTGTGGAAGATGCATCCTCGCGTCTTTCTCGACCTCGCCGGGACCGGCGAGGTGCTTTGCCCGTATTGCGGCGCGCACTATGTGCTGAAGGGCGACCCGCCCAAGGGACACTGAGACGGGCCCGGCCACGGACGCTGCCCTGAACGCCGGGCGCTCCCCTCTGCCCGCCCGTTTCGCTCCGTTGCGCGTGCGTTACCTCTGCCGATGCCGCGCATCCTGATCGTCGCGCCGAACTGGATCGGCGACACCCTGCTTGCCCAGCCGCTGTTTGCGCGCCTGCACCAACGGTTTCAGAGTCTGACGCTCCACGTGCTCGCTCCGGCATGGACGGCCCCGGTGCTAGCCCGCATACCCGAGGTGAGCGACGTCATCGAAACGCCCTTTGTCCACGGCCCGCTGCAGTGGCGCGAACGCTGGAGATTCGGACGCGCGCTTCGCTCGCACAGCTACGACACCGCGATCGTGCTGCCCAACAGCTTCAAGTCGGCGCTTGTCCCCTTCTTCGCCGACATCCCGTTGCGCGCGGGTTACGTCGGCGAATCGCGCTACGGCCTGCTCAACGTGCTGCACAAGCTCGATGCGAAGCGCATGCCGCTGATGAGCGAGCGCTATGCGCAACTTGCGGGCAAGCCGCGCGAGCCGATCCATCGCCCGCTGCCGCGGCCGATGCTCACCGTCGACCAGGCCAATCTCCTGATCACCGTCGGCCGGCTCGGGCTCGATCGAAGCCGCCCGGTAGCGGTGCTCTGCCCGGGCGCGGAGTACGGACCGGCGAAGCGCTGGCCTGAGGAACATTTCGCCGCGCTCGCGAAAAGCCTTGCGGGACAGGGATACTCTGTGTGGCTGTTGGGCGGCCCGGGCGACCGCACGGTGGGTGATGCGATCGCGACTCAATCCGGTGGCGCCGCGGTCAACTGTTGCGGCCGCACCGACCTGGCATCGGCGATCGACCTGATGTCCGCGGCGGAAGTCGTGGTGACCAATGACTCGGGCCTGATGCACGTTGCAGCGGCACTCGGACGTCCGATTGTGGCGCTGTACGGTTCTTCAAGTTCCGAGCACACGCCGCCCTTGTCGGACACCGCGCGACTGCTGAAACTCGATGGCCTCGAATGCAGTCCCTGCTACAAACGCCAATGCCCGCTCGGCCATTTTCGTTGCATGCGCGAACTGACACCCGGGCGGGTGCTGGCGGAGATCAACGAACTCGGTTGAAACCGGTTCGGGGCATTCTGCTACACCGCCCCTATCGCCCTCGTCTCCACCGCCACGATTGCCTTTGCCTGATTGAAATCGCTCGCGTAGCCGGCCCCGTAGAGGCAGCACGCGATCTGATTGACGATCGGCATCGGCACCGCCTGATGTCCCTCGAGCACCGCTCGCGTGTATTCCGCGGTTGTACGCGCCTCAGGGTGCTTCGCGGGCGCGGCGGTCTCGATCGCCTGGCTGTGCTCTTCCGCAAACAGCTGGCGCGATCCACCGGATTCGATCAGTTCGATCGACGGCCGGCGACGTGGATCGGCGAAGGGCTCGGCCGATGTCGCGCGCAGAAGCAGGGCCCGGTCGCCCGAGGCGAGAAAGAAGTCACGCATGCATTCGTGCAGACCGGGATGCGTTGCGCCGGTCATGCGCAAGCCCTCTCCCCCGAACGGATCCAGCAGCCGGGCGACGATGTGCGCGACATTGCGCACGCCCAGCCGTCCGCGAAGCGCGATCAATTTGGCCAGGCCCGGCGAGAGCAGTCCGGTCGGCACGAAGGCGAGGCATTGCGATTCGAGTACGGCGTCGATCTGCGCCATCGTGGTACAGGGCATCACACCGAGTTCTCGAAACACGGTGGCACTTGAAATCCGCTCGGCCCCCTCGAGCGTCCCGTGCACCACCACCGGAATTCCGACGCGGGCAAGCAGCATCGCCACCAATGGCACCAGATTGAACTGGTCACGCACATTGCCGTAGCTCGGAATCACCACGGGATGGATATCGGATACGGGCACCGCGAGCGGCCTCACCCTCTCGTGCAGCGCACGGTTGAATCCAAGCAGTTCGAGCGAATCCCCGGGAAGCGTGCCGAGCGTGGCGAGCGCGGCACCGAGTTCGAGGTCGGGCAATCCACCGTCGAGCATCGCGGCAAACAATTTGTGCGCGTCGGACTCGGCCAGTCCTTCCGCCTGCTGCCGGCATTCGCTCGCGTGACGAAGCAATCGCGGTCCGTCCATGACTCATCCTCCTGGCAACGCTTTTGATTACTTGAAAGCGCGGATGAAACATACCCGTGCCCCCGGTGTCAGGAACCGCCACGATCCTTTCGCGACTGCGCCTGCGTTGCCGGGATAAGTTAGCAACCGCCGTGCCACAGCGGGATGCGCGCCAAAGGCGCGTGAAATTTTGCTTTAGACCGGGATGAGGAACGTATTGCCGACAGATTTTGGTGCGGTTCCGAACCGAATGCCTCCGGACGGTGCGTGATAGCACGCGCGCGAACAACGAGGGAGCAAAACCGGCCCCTGCAGCGCATGTCCGGGGAGGGGGTAAAGCGAAGCTGGCCTGTAAGCCGGGTTCTGTCGGTGGTTGCCCACCGTGACGATCATTCCTCTGGGCCGCGAATTACTCCGCGGCTCAAGCCACCTACCCGCGAACTCGGGCGAGCAGCCCTTTCGCACGGCTTGCGCCGTCCTGCGTTCGCCTATTTGGTGTTGCTCCGGGTGGAGGTTACCGCGTTTCACCCCTTGAACAGCTTGCGCTGCGCAAGGACTCGTCTCTGTGGCCCTATTCCTCGCCTTCGTCGCGGCGTTCGCCGCGACTTATAACGTCCGGGCGTTACCCGGCACCCCGCTCTGTGGAGCCCGGACTTTCCTCCACGGCGCATTCCTTCCGCACCGCAGCGACCGTCCGGCCAGCTTCCCGTCCATTGTAGTCGAGTGCTATGGCCGGATGCGCCCCGCGAAACCGGATCAGGCGAACACCGCGTCGCCGTGCAACTCCTTAGCCGCCGCCCGCAGCCGCGGCATGACGCCTTCGGCGAAGCGTTCCATGTTGCGGCGGGTGAGGTCCGCCGGCAGGGTGCCGAACTGAAGCATGGTGAGCAGGTTGCCGAAGCCGATCGCCTTCATGTAGCCGATCAGCGTTTCTGCCACGGTGTCGACGCTGCCGCAGGTCATCATGCCCATCTCGTGCGCACGGCGCGTATCGAACTTGTCGTGCGCGGTGACCTTGGCAGCTACGATCGCCTTCGCCGATTCGCGCGAGGTGTAGCCCGGCGGCATCAGCATCTCCAGCGGCATGCGGCCGAGAAACTTGTTGCGGAAATTCTCGTAGTGCAACGAGCATTCGGCGAATGCGGATTCATCGGTATCGCCGACATACACCGGCGTCGCCCAGCCGAGCTGGCGCGGGCTGGCGGTATAGCCAAATCCCCTGGCCATGTCCTGGTACAGCTTGAGATTCTTCTCCACCGCCTTGATCGGGCTGAAGGTCTGCAGGTAGGTGTACTTGTGCGAAGGGTGCGAGGCGAACTCCACCGTCTCGCGGCTGCCCTGTGACGGAATCCAGATCGGCGGATGCGGCTGCTGGTACGGCCGCGGCCACACGTTCACGTACTCCACGTGATAGTGCTTGCTGTGGTACTCGAACGGGCCGGGCTCGGTCCACGCACGGATGATCAGGTCGTGCGCCTGCTGGAAGCGCTCGAGCGAGATCGTCGGGTTGGTGCCGAACACGTGGTACTCCGCACCGATGCCGCGCACGAAACCCGAGATCAGCCGGCCGCCGGTGATGTTGTCGATCATCGAATGTTCTTCGGCCACCATCAGCGGGTGAGTGCGAAGCGGCAGCGCCGAACCGAGAATCGCGATCTTCGCCTTGGTCGTGCGCCGCGAAAGCGCCGCAGCGGTGACGATAGGCGACGGCATGATCCCGTAGGCGGTCTGGTGGTGCTCGTTGACACACACACCGTCAAAGCCGAGCTTCTCCGCATACTCGAGTTCGTCGAGATAGCGGTTGTAGAGCAGGTGGCCCTTCTTCGGATCGTAGAGCCGGTTGGGCAGCGTCGCCCATGTCGAGGGGTACTTCTCCGACTCCTCCAAATCCAGGTCGGCGTACGGCATCAGGTGAAACATCATGATGTTCATTGCGGTGCTCCGTAATTCAGGCTCTCGGGTTCAGGCCTTGCGGGTGGATTTCACGAAATCGCGGAACAGGCGCAGGAACTCCTGCGGCTTCTCGCTCTGCGGCATATGGCCGCACCGTGGCACGATGTCGGCCCGCGAACCGGGAATCAGCTTCGCCCACTCCGCCGCATAACCTGCCGGAAGCAGCTTGTCGTTTTCGCCCCAGACGATCTGCGTCGGCACGCGCACGCGATGCAGCCACTTGTGCAGGTTCGGGTCGAACATCCGCGGCTCCCAGGCAAGGCGCGAGGTGGTGTGCAGGTTCTTCACGCCCGCGTCCACATCGGCAGGCGTCATCGGCTGCGCGAGGATACGGTCGGGAATCGTCTGGTCGAGATACAGGTTGCGCACCCGCTCCTCCGGATTCCAGAGGAACAAGTCACCCTTGCGAAGACCCGGCGCGTAGATGCCCGCCGGTCCGATTGCGGTGAGCGAGCGCAGGCGCGACACGTCGCGAATCGCAAGCTCGAGCGCGATCCAGCCGCCGAGCGAACCGCCGATGAGTGTAACGTCGCGAAGATCGAATTTTTCGAGGAAGTCGAGATAGAAGAACGCCATGTCCTGGATGTTGTCGAGCCATTCCGGCTCGTCGGAGGCGCCGAAGCCAGGGTGCTCGGGGACCCAGACCTCGTACTCGCGCGAAAGCTCCTCCAGGAACGGATCGATGCCGGTCACCCCGTTGATGCCGTGCAGATACAGCAGCTTGCCGCCCGAACCGCCACGTCTCAAGGTGATTCGGCAGCCGTCGATTTCGCAGACTTCCTGTTTGAAACTCACGTGCCCGTCTCCTGAAAAAATGTTCTGCCCGGCCGGATCTACTCGGCCTTCAATTTCGCTTCGCGTACAAGATTTGTCCAGCGCGCCAGATCGTTGCGCACGATATCGGCGAACTGTTCGGGTGTCGACGTAAATGGGACGAATTGCATGGAACGCAGCTTGTCGGCGATTTCGCTGGTGCCGACGCCGGCGGTGATCTCCGCGTTCAACCTCGAGACCACCTCACGCGGCGTGCCCGCCGGCGCGAGTATGCCGTACCAGGGAAAGGCCTCGAAGGCGGGATAGCCGGCCTCGGCGATGGTGGCAAGCTGCGGAAATCCCTGCAGGCGTTGCGGCGAGGCCACGCCGAGCAACTTCACCTTGCCACCCTTTTCGAAGGGCAGCGCGTTGCCGAGCATGTTGAAGAACAGCGGCACCTGTCCGGAGACTGCGTCCACCAGCGCGGGTGCACATCCGCGATAGGCGATGTGCGCGAGATCAAGCTTCGCGCTGAGATTGAGCAGTTCCCCCGCCAGGTGCAGGGGCGTGCCGTTGCCGCAGGACGAGAACGCGTACTTCCCCGGATTGGCGCGGATCAGGGCAATCAATTCCCCCACGCTGTTCGCAGGGACATTCGGATTCACCCCGAGCACGATCGGCGTTCGCCCCATCAACCCGACCGGGGCGAGATCCCTGACCACGTCGTAGGTCTGCTTGCCCGAGAAGCTCGCATTCGCCACCAGCTGGTCGTTGGTCATGAGCAGCGTATAGCCATCGGCTGCGGACTTGACCACCGCATCGGCCGCGATGCTGCCCCCTCCGCCACCGCGGTTGTCCGCAACGAAAGGTTGGCCGAACCGCTCCGACAGGCGTTGTGCGAATACACGCCCGAGCACATCGGTGCCGCCGCCAGGCGCCGCAGCAATCACCAGACGCACCGGCTTCGCCGGATAAGCCTGCGCAAACACAGCCGGGCCGTAGGCAAGCGCCGCAATCAATGCAACCCCGAAGATTTTCCTCATGCCCTCTCCTCGCGCACCTCGCGCACCTGGGTATTGTCCGTCGCCGCGCCGGAAAAAACTTCGGTAAATAGCGTCCGGGCGACAGGTGTACCGCGCACGGTTACGGTTTCCTCACTGCCCGTCCGGGACGGAATTGCGATGTGTCGTCGTAGTACGCCGGGTCCTGGTTGTCCGCACACCACCCCGGAATTCCGAGCAGAGGCAGCGGCGCGAATGAAGGGCTTTCGGACAGGGAATCCACATCGCCCTCAACACGCCGGTCGAGTTCCCTCAGTTGCGCATCCGCGGGCAGATCGAAAAATTCCCGTTCGACCTGGAACAGCATCGCCTTCCCGGTCAGCCCCTTGTAGGGTGACAGCGCCTTCTCGAGGATCGAGTGGCCGAACACGTACACCCGCAATGACGAGGCAATTTCTTCACGCCGCTGAACGAACAAGGCCTTCCATTCGAAGGCGCGCAGCAGGCGGAGAAATTCTGGCGATGAAGACACGACCAGCACACCGCTTTCGTCAAAAAGCGTGAGCGCATCGCGAGTCGCACCGCGCGCGCCGCCCTCGTCCGCGCGCGCGCATCTGCCGGTAATGGCAGCGGTTGAGCGCCGCCTTGGCGCGCGGAAACCGCAGCCAACCGAGCGCATTGAACAAGTCGTGCAGGCTTTCATCGCGGGTCTCGACCGCGCCCTCGCCATGAACGCGCACCTCGTAGTTCGACTCGAACCTGGATGCGGACGAGCGATCCGCAGGCAATGGCTTCACGAAACGTATCGGCACACCTCCGCCCGACACGATATCCGGACCGGCAAGCGCATTGAGGTCAGCCGTCACGGGGAACCGGTCTGCGGGCAAACCATCGAGCAGCGAGGCGACGGAAGCAAAGAACGGCGATGCGGCGAGCGCGCGCGGATTCCAGTTCATCATCACCCTGCCGGGACGCTGCCCGCCTGCTCAGCCGCCCGCCAGCCTCCAGGACATCGTTTCCCCGGACCGCAGCGGCACCACCGCACCCTCGCCGAATCCGTAGGACTCGGGCACCGTCCACTCCTCGCGCACCAGTGTCACCTTGTCCGTATTGCGCGGCAGGCGATAGAAGTCGGGGCCGTGAAAACTCGCGAAGGCTTCAAGCCGGTCGAGCGCACCCGCCACCTCGAACGCCTGCGCATACAACTCGATTGCCGCATGCGCGGTGAAGCACCCGGCGCAGCCGCAGGCGTGTTCCTTGGTCGCGCGCTCGTGAGGCGCGCTGTCGGTGCCAAGGAAAAATTTCGGATTGCCGCTCGTCGCTGCGCGCACGAGCGCCAGGCGATGATCTTCGCGCTTGAGTATCGGCAGGCAGTACCAGTGCGGGCGCATGCCGCCCAGGAACAGCGCATTGCGGTTGTAGAGCAGGTGGTGCGCGGTGATCGTCGCGGCCACGTTCGGCCCCGCGCGTTCGACGAACTCCGCCGCCTCGCTCGTGGTGATGTGTTCGAGCACCACGCGCAAGGCGGGGAACTTCGCCACCAGCG
>CAMBSA010000026.1 GCA_945869935.1 Bordetella parapertussis
CTTGCCGGACTTCTGCTTGATGATGTCCAGCGCGCCGTAAATGATTCGCTCGGCAACCGATTTCTTGCCGCGGGTCATCAGCACATTGACAAACTTCGAAACCTCAACGTTGCTGAACTTGGGGTCTGGAAGACTTTCGCGTTTTGGTACTTCTCTACGACGTGGCATATCTGAGCTTCCTGCTATTTATGCATGTATTGGGCCACGGGCCCGGGAGCGTACTGTTAAGCAGCCTTCGGACGCTTGGCGCCGTACTTCGAGCGACTCTGCTTGCGATCCTTCACGCCTTGGGTATCAAGACTACCGCGCACGATGTGATAGCGGACGCCTGGAAGGTCCTTGACTCGCCCGCCTCGGATCAGTACTACAGAGTGCTCTTGGAGATTGTGCCCTTCACCGCCGATGTAGCTGATGACCTCGAACCCGTTCGTGAGGCGCACCTTGGCAACTTTACGTAGCGCGGAGTTCGGCTTCTTTGGAGTCGTTGTATAAACCCGCGTGCAAACACCGCGTTTCTGCGGCGAATTCTGGAGTGCCGGAACCTTGCTCTTGGTCTGCACCCGCGTGCGCGGTTTTCGAACTAACTGACTGATTGTAGGCATTATTCCGGATTCCAAAAAAACAGGGACGGTCGTGAAGCCCGAGAACATTTCCCGGGATGGCCGCCCCGCAGGGTCGAAAGACTAAAGAGTATAAATTATCCTGCGCCCCTACGTCAACCAGAGCGCGTATTTGTCGCTTACGGAACGATCGTCTTGTGTCGACGATTCCTCCAGCGTCCGTGGCCGTCAAGACCCAGGACAGGCTTTCTAGGCACTCTCTGCTGGAGACTCGACATTCGGGATCGCAGGCTCCGCTTCCTCGAACAGACTTTGCGGCGGCGCTACCTTCCTCGCGTTGTGAAATGCCAATCCTGTTCCCGCCGGGATCAGACGCCCCACAATTACGTTTTCCTTCAAGCCACGCAGGGAGTCCTTCTTGCCCATGATGGCCGCCTCGGTGAGAACCCGGGTGGTTTCCTGGAACGACGCAGCGGATATGAACGAATCCGTGGAAAGCGATGCCTTTGTGATCCCCAGCAGAAGGTAGCTGTATTCGGCATGCTTCTTTCCTTCGCCAGCAAGTTTGTCGTTTTCTTCCAGCACATCGGCCCTCTCGACCTGTTCTTCCCGAATAAAGCGGGAATCACCGGGGTCAATGACGACGACACGGCGCAGCATCTGCCGAACGATCACTTCAATGTGCTTGTCGTTGATCCGAACGCCCTGAAGCCTATACACATCCTGAACTTCATCGATAACGTAGCGCGCCAGAGCCTCGACGCCCTGCAGCCTCAGGATGTCATGGGGATCCGCAGGACCGTCAACAATAAGTTCGCCTTTGTTGACCACCTGTCCGTCATGCACCAGAACGTGCTTCTCCTTCGGGATAAGGAATTCGTTCGCAACGCCGTCGAGATCAGTGATGATCAGCCGCTGCTTGCCCTTGGTTTCCTTTCCGAATGTGATCGTACCGGTAACATCCGCAAGCATTCCTGCGTCCTTCGGCGCACGCGCCTCGAACAGTTCCGCGACGCGCGGCAGACCGCCGGTAATGTCTCGAGTCTTCGAGGTCTCTTGCGGAATACGAGCCAGCACGTCACCCACCGAAACCTGTTGTCCGTCTTTCACCGTGATGATCGAACCGACCTGAAACGTTATGTTCACCGGGTGATCGGTTCCGGCGATCTTTATCTCTTCGCCTGATTCGTTGAGGAGCTTGAACTGAGGACGCACGCCCTTGTTCGCAGCTGCCGCACCCCGCTGCTTCGGATCAATTACCACGAGAGTCGACAGGCCGGTGATTTCGTCGGTCTGCTTCATGACGGTCACGTTGTCGATGACGTTTTCTAGTCTAACGGTACCTCCGTATTCCGTAATGATCGGACGCGTATGCGGATCCCACGTACCAAGCAGCTGGCCTGCCTTGATCTGCAGTCCGTCACCCACGTTAAGGGTCGCGCCGTACGGTACTTTATGGCGTTCGCGATCGCGACCACTTTCGTCCGTGATCAACACTTCGCCAGCTCGCGAGATAACGACCTTCTCACCCTTAGGATTTGTCACGTACCGCATCTGCGCGGTGAATCTCACGACACCCGCCGATTTGGATTCAACCTGACTCGCGACCGCCGTACGTGACGCAGCCCCGCCGATGTGGAACGTACGCATTGTCAACTGCGTGCCTGGCTCACCGATCGATTGTGCCGCGATGACCCCGACTGCTTCACCCGCATTGACTATGGAACCGCGGCCAAGATCCCGACCGTAGCACTTCGCGCAGAGTCCCCATCTCGTCGCACAGGTAAGCGGACTGCGCACGCGAACCTCGTCAATGCCCAGCGCTTCGATGTGCTCTAGTTCGTCTTCGTTCAGGAGCGTCTTTGCGGGCAGCACAACGTCCTGGGTCTCAGGGTGTAGCACTTCCGAGGCCGTCACCCGGCCCAGAATGCGCTCGCGCAACGCCTCGACAACTTCGCCACCCTCGATCAGTGCCTTCATTGCGAAGCCATCCGTCGTCCCGCAGTCGTCTTCGGTGACGACGAGATCCTGCGTAACGTCGACCAGACGCCTGGTCAGGTATCCGGAATTCGAGGTCTTCAAAGCGGTATCTGCGAGCCCCTTCCGCGCACCGTGAGTTGAAATGAAGTACTGGAGAACGTTCAATCCTTCACGGAAATTCGCGGTGATCGGCGTCTCGATGATTGACCCGTCAGGCTTCGCCATCAGGCCTCGCATTCCTGCGAGTTGCCGAATCTGGGCCGCCGAACCGCGAGCACCAGAGTCTGCCATCATGTAGATGGAATTGAACGACTCCTGCCTCACGGCCTCGCCCCGACGATCGATTACCTCTTCGTGCGACAACTGATCCATCATCGCTTTGCCAACTTGGTCTCCCGCACGCCCCCAGATATCGACAACCTTGTTGTAGCGCTCACCTGCTGTGACAAGGCCGGAGGTGTATTGTTGCTCGATTTCCTCGACTTCTGTTTCAGCAGCATTGATGAGGCTATGCTTTTCCGTCGGGATAAGCATGTCCTCGATCGCGATCGAGATACCCGCGCGCGTCGCAATGGTGAAGCCGGACTGCATAAGCTTGTCGGCGAAAATCACCGTTTCGCGCAAGCCGCAGCGACGAAACGCACCATTGATGAGCTTCGAGATTTCCTTCTTTTTCAACGCCTTGTTTAGCTGCTCGAACGGCAGGCCGGCGGGAAGAATCTCGGATAGCAACGCCCGACCAACAGTCGTCCTGTAACGTGTACGCTTCTCGATACGCTGACCGCCTTCATCAAGGTCCACTTCGCGTATGCGAACCGTCACACTCGCATGCAGCTCGATTTTTCCTGAGTCATACGCGCGAGCAACCTCGGCCACGTCACCGAACGCCATTCCTTCGCCGCGAGCATTGATCCTCTCTCGCGTCGCATAGTAAAGGCCGAGCACAATGTCCTGCGAAGGAACAATGATCGGCTCGCCGTTTGCTGGTGAAAGGATGTTGTTAGACGCGAGCATGAGTGTCCGCGCTTCCATCTGTGCCTCTAGCGAGAGTGGCACGTGCACTGCCATCTGGTCACCGTCAAAGTCCGCATTGAACGCCGAGCATACGAGCGGATGAAGCTGTATCGCCTTGCCTTCAATCAGTACCGGCTCGAAAGCCTGGATACCCAGACGGTGCAGGGTCGGAGCCCGGTTAAGCATTACGGGATGCTCGCGAATGACCTCTTCGAGAATATCCCAGACAACTGCCGTTTCGCTTTCCACTTCGCGTTTGGCGGCCTTGATCGTCGTCGCAATGCCCTGCAATTCCAGTTTATGGAAGATGAAAGGCTTGAACAATTCCAGTGCCATCTTCTTCGGCAGACCGCATTGGTGCAACTTTAGCTGCGGGCCAACGACGATTACCGATCGGCCCGAATAGTCGACCCGCTTGCCGAGCAGGTTTTGACGGAAGCGGCCGCCCTTGCCCTTGATCATGTCAGCAAGCGATTTGAGCGGTCGCTTGTTCGCTCCGGTCATTGCCTTGCCTCGCCGCCCGTTGTCGAGCAGCGAATCGACCGCCTCCTGAAGCATGCGTTTTTCGTTACGGACGATGATTTCAGGTGCTTTCAACTCAAGCAGACGCTTAAGCCGGTTGTTCCGGTTTATGACCCGCCGATAGAGGTCGTTTAGATCCGACGTCGCAAACCGTCCACCGTCGAGCGGCACCAAGGGACGAAGTTCTGGCGGGAGTACGGGCAGGACCTCGAGTACCATCCAGTCTGGCTTGATTCCCGACTTCTGGAACCCCTCGAGAACCTTGAGACGCTTCGCGATCTTCTTGATCTTCGTGTCTGAACCGGTCGTTTCCAGGTCCTTGCGCAAGGTCTCGATTTCATGCGTGAGATCGAGCGCCCGAAGCAACTCACGGATACCTTCAGCGCCCATAACAGCGGTGAAGTCATCGCCGAACTCCTCGACCTTTGCGAGGTAGTCATCCTCGGACAGAAGCTGGGCACGCTTAAGCGGGGTCATTCCGGCGTCAACCACGACGTATGCTTCAAAATAAAGAGCCCGCTCGATATCACGCAGTGTCATGTCAAGCACAAGACCCAGACGGCTTGGCAGACTTTTCAAAAACCAGATATGCGCGACCGGGCTTGCCAGTTCAATATGTCCCATGCGGTCACGACGCACCTTCGCAAGCGTCACCTCCACTCCGCACTTCTCGCAGATCACTCCGCGATGCTTGAGACGCTTGTACTTGCCGCACAGGCATTCGTAGTCCTTGATCGGTCCGAATATCTTCGCGCAAAACAAACCGTCCCGCTCGGGCTTGAACGTACGGTAGTTGATAGTCTCCGGCTTCTTGACTTCGCCGTATGACCACGAACGGATCTTTTCGGGAGAAGCAATTCCGATCTTGATGGAATCGAACTCTTCTTCCTGCGTAACCTGCTTGAACAAATCGAGCAGAGCTTTCATCGTTTCGCTCCAGTATGGCGTGATCTAAAGGATTTAAACCGGGACAACCCGCAAGCGCCGATCAATAACGCTCGAGATCGATATCAATCCCCAAGGACCGGATTTCCTTGACCAGAACGTTGAAGGACTCCGGCATTCCCGCGTCGATCTTGTGATCTCCCTTGACGATGTTTTCGTACACCTTGGTCCTTCCGTTGATGTCATCGGACTTGACGGTAAGCATCTCCTGCAGCGTGTACGCGGCGCCGTAGGCCTCGAGTGCCCACACTTCCATTTCCCCGAAACGTTGGCCACCAAACTGCGCCTTGCCCCCTAGTGGCTGCTGCGTGACAAGACTGTAGGGTCCTGTCGACCGCGCATGCATCTTGTCGTCAACAAGGTGGTGCAGCTTGAGTACGTGCATGTATCCGACGGTCACCGGACGATCAAATGCGTCTCCTGTCCTTCCGTCATAAAGCGTTGCCTGCGTCTTGGCACTAGTGAGTTGCAAGCGTCGAGCATCGTCGTCGGGATACGCTGTGTCCAACATGATCTTGATTTCATCTTCGGACGCGCCATCGAACACCGGCGTCGCAAACGGGACACCGGATCGCAGATTGCGTGACATCTGGACAATTTCGTCATCCGAAAGTTGCGACAGATCTTCACGCTTTCCGCTTGCGTTATATACGTGGTCCAGGAACTTTCTAAGGTCCGATGTCTTGGCCTGGTTCTTGAGCATCTGGCCTATCCTCAGCCCCAGTCCCTTGGCCGCCCAACCGAGGTGCGTCTCGAGAATCTGTCCCACGTTCATCCGCGACGGAACGCCAAGCGGATTCAACACGACGTCCACCGGCGTGCCGTCGGCAAGGTGCGGCATATCTTCGATCGGTACAATTTTCGAGATCACACCCTTGTTGCCGTGACGTCCCGCCATCTTGTCGCCAGGCTGCACCCGACGCTTTACCGCGAGGTATACCTTGACCATCTTGATTACGCCGGGCGGAAGTTCATCGCCTTGCGTAAGCTTCTTCTTCTTTTCCTCGTATGCGCGGTCGAATTCGTCTCGCATACGGGCAAGCGTTTCCTTCAACTGTTCGACGTCTATCTGCGAATCTTCTGCAGACAGGCTGACATCGAACCAGTCGTAGCGCTCCAGGCTGTCCAAGTACTGCTTGGTGATCTTTGTACCCTTGACGAGCTTTTTGGGCCCTTTGGCGGCGAGTTTGCCGGTAAGGAGCCGCTCTAGACGCGCGAACACGTCAGTCTCGACAATTCGCATCTGGTCAGCAAGATCCTTCTTGTAGCGCTTCAACTCATCATCGATGATCTGCTGTGCACGCTTGTCCCGCTCGATACCCTCGCGTGTAAACACCTGAACGTCAATCACTGTGCCCGACATCCCGGACGGAACTCGCAACGACGTGTCCTTCACGTCGGAGGCCTTCTCGCCGAAAATCGCCCGAAGCAGCTTTTCCTCGGGAGTCAGCTGGGTTTCGCCTTTCGGGGTGACTTTGCCTACCAGAACGTCGCCTGCCTGCGTCTCAGCACCGATGTAGACAATTCCAGACTCGTCCAGACGCGCCAGTTGCGCTTCGGACAAATTGGATATGTCGCGCGTGATTTCCTCTGGTCCGAGTTTCGTGTCACGAGCTACGACTGTAAGTTCCTCGATGTGGATCGACGTGTAACGGTCGTCGGCAACAACCTTCTCTGAAATCAGAATCGAGTCTTCAAAGTTGTATCCATTCCACGGCATGAACGCAACCAGCATGTTCTGACCAAGCGCAAGCTCACCAAGATCTGTTGAAGCGCCATCTGCTACAACGTCTCCCTTGTCTATACGCTCGCCAATTTTCACGATCGGCCGCTGGTTGATATCCGTGTTCTGATTCGACCGTGTGTATTTTGTGAGGTTGTAAATATCTACCCCCACTTCCCCTGGTATCGTTTCGGCGTCATTCACCCGCACCACTACCCGGGTCGCATCCACATAATCAACAAGGCCGCCGCGCAGCGCGATCACCGCCGTCCCGGAATCGACCGCCACCGTGCGCTCGATGCCAGTTCCAACGACCGGCTTTTCCGGGCGCAGGCAGGGTACCGCCTGCCGCTGCATGTTGGATCCCATGAGTGCGCGGTTCGCGTCATCATGTTCGAGGAACGGGATCAGGGACGCCGCTACGGACACGATCTGTGCAGGCGACACGTCCATGTACTGGACACGGTCGGGGGTGATCAAGGCGAATTCATTGCGATTCCGCGAAGAAACCAGCGTGTCGGTGAGCTTGCCCGCCTTGTCCAACTGCGCGTTGGCCTGTGCGATCACGAAGTTACTTTCCTCAATGGCAGAGAGGAAGTCGATCTGATCCGTGACCTTCCCCGCGACTACCTTGCGATAGGGCGTCTCGAGAAAGCCGTATTCATTGGTGTTCGCATACAGTGCGAGCGAATTGATCAGGCCGATGTTCGGGCCTTCCGGGGTCTCGATCGGACAAACACGACCGTAGTGCGTCGGATGTACGTCTCGGACTTCGAAGCCGGCACGTTCACGCGTAAGTCCACCCGGTCCGAGCGCTGATACACGACGCTTGTGCGTGATCTCTGACAGCGGGTTGGTCTGGTCCATGAACTGGCTGAGTTGCGACGACCCGAAGAATTCCTTGATTGCAGCGGAGATCGGCTTCGCGTTGATGAGATCGTGCGGCATCAGGTTGTCCGATTCGGCCTGTGACAGCCGTTCCTTGACCGCGCGCTCGACCCGTACCAGACCAGCGCGGAACTGATTTTCCGCCAGTTCCCCGACCGACCGGACTCGGCGATTTCCGAGGTGATCGATATCATCGATCTCGCCACGCCCGTTGCGCAGTTCGACGAGGATACCCACGACAGCTAGAAGGTCGTCATTGGAAAGCGTGCCGGCACCTTCGGTGCCAATCTGTCCGACCCGCTGATAGAACCTCTGAATCCAACCGGGCGATTTCTCCTCGGTGTGCTCAGGATAAGCACGCCGATTGAATTTCATGCGGCCGACGCCCGACAGGTCGTAACGCTCTTCGGAATAGAACAATCCATTAAAAAGCGTCTCAACCGCATCTTCCGTCGGCGGCTCTCCCGGCCGCATCATGCGGTAGATGGCCACACGCGCAGCGTTTTGATCGGTCGTCTCGTCGATCCGCAGTGTCTGCGAAATGTAAGCACCCTGATCAAGATCGTTCGTGTACAGCGTTCTTACGGAATCAATCCCGGCGTTACGCAGTTTTCCAAGAACGGTTTCGGTGATTTCCTCGTTGGCATTAGCCAGGACTTCACCTGTTTCCTTGTCTATGACGCTCGAACCGAGCGTCCGGCCAAGGATGAAATCGTCGGGCACGACGATTTTCTTCAATCCGGCCGCTTCCATGTCGCGGATGTGCTTCGCGTTGATCCGCTTATCCTTGGCGACAATCAGCTTGCTAGCCTTGTCCAAAATATCAAAGCGCGCAACCTCACCTCGCAGACGCTCGGGAACGAGTTCGAACTGAAGCGCATCCTTCGCGATATGGAACGAGTCGAAGTCATAGAACATTTCCAGAATCCGCTCCGGCGTCATTCCAATCGCCTTGAGCAGGATCGTTATCGGCATCTTCCGGCGACGGTCAACGCGGAAATACAGGAAGTCTTTGGGATCGAATTCGAAATCGAGCCACGAGCCACGATACGGAATGATGCGCGCGGAGAACAGTAATTTGCCGGATGAGTGCGTTTTGCCCCTGTCATGCTCGAAAAACACCCCCGGGGACCTGTGCAGTTGGGAAACAATCACCCTTTCGGTACCGTTGATGATGAAGGAACCAGTCTTGGTCATCAGGGGGATTTCCCCCATGTAGACCTCTTGCTCCTTCACTTCCTTTACCGTGGGCTTGGCTGCCTCGCGGTCCATAATCGTCAAGCGCACCTTAGAGCGAAGAGGAGCTGCAAAGGTAAGACCCCGTTGCTGGCACTCCTTCACATCGAAGGGAGGCTCGCCCAGGGCAAACGACACAAAATCCAGTTTCGCATTCCCCGAATGGCTGGATATCGGAAATATCGACGTAAACGCCGCTTGCAGGCCCTGGTTTTTGCGAATTTCCGGCTGGATGTGCGCTTGAAGAAACTGCGTGTAAGACTCGAGTTGCGTCGCAAGGAGAAAAGGAACATTCAATACAGACGCCCGCTTTGCAAAACTCTTGCGGATACGTTTTTTCTCGGTGGACGAATAGGCGGCGGCGATGGTCATGAGTACTCCACGTCAGGGAGAGAGGACAGAAGACAGCCTCCGAAAAACGAACTCCGGAGGCAGTGTTTTATTCTCTCGACAGCAAATTCTTCAGAACTCGGCGAACACCTTCATAGACAGCGTTCGCCGAGCAATACGAAACAATACTTTTACTTAACCTCGACCTTGGCGCCGGCATCCGTCAGCTTCTTGACGAGCGCGTCTGCATCTGCCTTGTTGATACCTTCCTTCACCGGCTTCGGAGCACCGTCGACGAGATCCTTGGCTTCCTTCAGCCCGAGACCCGTAACTTCACGCACCGCCTTGATGACGTTCACCTTGTTCTCACCGGCAGCGGCAAGAATTACCGTGAATTCGGTCTTTTCCTCAACGGCCGCGCCAGCAGCCGCACCACCAGCCGCAGGTCCCGCAACCGCAACGGCAGCAGCAGCGGCGCTCACTCCAAACTTCTCTTCGCAGTCCTTGATCAACTGGGACAGTTCCAGAACCGTCATGTTGGCGATTGCGTCGAGGATTTCAGCTTTGGCTACAGACATTGTTTTGCTCCTGAATCGATTTGATGATTTGATAGAAACGTGAACAGTAAGAAATGGGGCTTATGCAGCAGCGGCCTGCGTCTCTTTCTGATCGCGAACCGCAGCAAGCGTGCGAACAAACCGCGACGGCACCTCGTTCACCGTGCGCGCAAACTGCGCAATCGGTGCCTGCAAGGTTCCCAGCAGCTTTGCGAGAAGTTCTTCCCGGGACGGCATCGCCGCCAACGCTTTCACTTCCTTGGCGGAAATGACCGCATTTGGCATAGCGCCGGCACGGATGACAAACTTTTCGTTGCTTTTCGCGAACTCGTTAAGCACTTTCGCTGTCGCCACGGGGTCGGGGGATATCCCGTAAATCAGCGGCCCGGTCAGGTGCTCCGACAGGCCGGCAAACGGGGTTCCCTCTACAGCGCGGCGCGCGAGAGTGTTTTTCAAGACACGAAGATATACGCCTGCCTTCCGAGCCTCGCGGCGCAGAGCAGTCATATTTCCCACTTCCAGACCACGGTACTCTGCGACGACGATCGCCTGCGCCTTCATGATTTCTGCGCCTACCTCAGCGACTACCGCCTTTTTCTGCTCAAGATTTAGACCCAAGGTCCACCTCCAGTTAGCTAAAACCGCATTTCTTCACGACCTGCGGCACCTACGGCGACCTTGAGTTCAGGAGAATCCTTTGTCATGGGTCTGCCGTCTGCGTTGGGATTACCCGTATCGACACGCAATCTCATCAACAACAATATGATCGCGATACCGATTTCGGTTCAAACATTAAGCTCCCGCGCGACTTCCCGAATCAGGCTCAAATTCAACCGTTCCTGAACAGGATGCCTAGCTGTTGCCCCAACGGTCTTTGACAACCTGCCGGCATGCTGCCGGCAGCCCAAAGTCTGCAGCGCATCGAACACTGGACGCGCAAAAAAATCGGTTATTGCTGCTGAACGCCTGCTACACCGCCCAGCGATGCTAGGTCAACTTTGACACCCGGCCCCATTGTGCTCGAGACGGATAATTTCTTCAGATAGATGCCTTTCGCACTTGCAGGCTTCGATTTGTTAAGCGCCTCGATCAAGGCAGCCAGGTTTTCCTTCAGCGCTTCCGGCGTGAATGAAGCCCGTCCTATCGAACATTGGACAATTCCCGCCTTGTCCG
>CAMBSA010000027.1 GCA_945869935.1 Bordetella parapertussis
GCGCACTCCGCGAGAGCCGTCAATACGGGGTCGACCCCCGGCTCCCGGGCTTCGGTTCATCCGTTGCAGGCAAGACCTTCCAAACGCGGGGACATCCCCGCTGTGCCGCGACGGAGAGCGTATGAAGTGCATCGCAAGTCGGTCGACCCGGGTCGCATACACGGGCGAAAGACAACATTTTTATCGCGCAGGGGCGTGGCTGTTCTTTGCGCTTTCGTTTTTCGCGTCCATCGCTGCGACCGCCGAAACGCTCACCCTGGACCGCGCGCTCGAGCTCGCTGAACGCGGCAGTCCACGCCTTCGCGGCGCTGACGCAATGGTTGCGCAGGCACGCTCAGGCATCGTGGTCTCTCATCAGTACCCGAATCCCGAAATCGAGATCGCCGCAGGTCAAACCCGCGCAAGGGTTGTCGGCGCCCTGCCGGGGTCCACACAGAGCCTTAGCATTTCGCAGACTGTGGATCTCCCTTCGATCCGGGAACCACGACGGCGCACTGCCGAGGCTGGCCTTGCAGTCTCCGAACACGCGCGCAACGAAATCATAATTTCAGTCCTCGCCGATGTGCGCCAGACGTTCTATGAGGCTCTGCGGCGCCGCGCAGAACTCGAGCTCGCGGAAGATACGGTAAAACTTCTGCAGCAGGTGCGAAACCGCGTAGAAGTACGCGTGCGCGTAGGCGAGGCGCCACGTTTCGAGCTGTTGCGCGCAGACTCCGAACTGCTCGTCGCCGTAAGTGCAACTGAACGGGCGAGGCTGCGCGTCTCGCAGGCGATCGCCGAACTTCGCCAGGCGATCGGCGCACCGCTACCTGTGGAGTTCACCCCCGAAGGCGAACTGTCTGCGGGAATTCTTGTTCCGGAGTTGCCCTCGCTCAGAGATCAGATGAACGCCCGACATCCGGGACTGGCCCAAGCCCGGGCTCAGGTCGAGCAGGCAAGGCGACGTATCGAAACAGAGCGCGCACTGCGAACGCCTCAACCAACCGTCCGGGCCGGCTTCGATCAGGACCCCGAGTTGCGCCAATGGCGAATCGGCGTCGCGCTCCCTGTTCCGATCTGGAACAGGCGTGAGGGACAAGTAGGTGAAGCGATCGCAGGGCTCACCCTTGCCGAACAGGCGTTCGAACAGCGACGCATCGAGCTAGACGCCCTGCTGGAGGCGGCCTTTTCGAGGTATCGCATCGCTAGCCGTCAAGCCAATACATTGAAAAGTGTCGTCAGCCAGGCCGAAGCAGCACTGCAGGTCGCGGAAGCTGCCTACCGTTTCGGCGAGCGAGGAATTTTTGAAGTCATCGATGGCCAGAGAACCCTGCGCACCGTACGCCTGGAGTTGCTGAATGCGCGCTTCGACCAGCAGGCCGCATTGATCGACCTCGAACGCATGCGCGCCACGGATCTGGGGAGCAAGCAGTGAATTCATCCCTCATATATCGGGCCTTGACGGCGCTTATGGTCACCATCGCACTTGCCGCCTGCAAGGACGCTCCGGCACCGTCGTCTGCGCCCACTCCCGACCCGAATGTGATCACGCCACCCGCGTCGCTCGCCGCGCGACTCACGGTCGCCATCACGGCAGAGGCCGAGTTTCGTGACGTCCTGCGCGTCTCCGGGCGTGTCGAAGCGGACGAGTCGCGCCTTGCGCGCATCGGCGCCTCCGTCACCGGGCGCATAACCGACCTCGAGGCAATACCCGGGCAGGACGTCAAGCGCGGGCAATTGCTCGCGACTCTTCACTCGGTGGAACTCTCAAGCGCACAACTCGGATTTCTCAAGGCGCATTCACAACGGCTGCTGGCGATGCGTGCTGCGCAGAGGGCGGATCAGTTGTTCGAGGCCGACGTGATCGGCAAGGCCGAGTTGCAGCGCCGGCAGAGTGAATTCGCACAATCGGAAGCGGAAGTAAGCGCCGCGCGGGATCAACTCATGGTGCTTGGCATGTCGGAGGGCGCGATTCTCGCACTCTCATCCGAACGCAACGTCAACTCGCAGGCCGCCGTCCGCTCCAGCATCACGGGCACAGTACTGGACCGCAAGGTTACCCAGGGCCAGGTAGTACAACCTGCCGACACCATGTTTCTGGTGGCCGATCTCTCGCGTGTGTGGATGGTGGCCGAAGTGCCGGAGCAGCAGGCGACGCTTATTCGCCGCGGGGAAAAGGTCGAGGCCGAGATCGCCTCACTGCCGGGGGAGCGCCTCAGCGGCGTTCTCTCCTTCGTCGGAGCTGTCGTAAATCCCGAGACAAGAACCATCACCGTGCGCATGGAACTCGACAACACAGATCGCCGCTTCAAGCCGGCGATGCTCGCCACCATGTTCGTCCAGGGCCCCCCGCAAAGGCAACTCGCGGTGCCAGGCAGCGCCGTGGTTCGTGAGCAGAACCTCGACCGCATATTTGTTGAAATCGGCGAAAACCGTTATGCCCTTCGGGCCGTCACCCTCGGGTCGGAATACCAGGGAATGCGCCCGGTTATCAGCGGCCTCGCAAAAGGGGAAAGAATCGTCATCGAGGGTGCGTTTCATCTGAACAACGAGCGCAATCGCAACGCCCGCGGTAGCTGAATCGTGATCGACTCGCTCATCCGCAACGCCCTTACGCAGCGGCTCATCGTCATGGTCATTGCCGTAATCCTGCTGGTGTTCGGGGTCCACGCCGCGAGAAAGCTATCGGTGGACGCCTTCCCCGACGTCACCAATGTGCAGGTCCAGATCGCCACAGAGGCGGCCGGCAGATCCCCCGAGGAGGTGGAGCGCTTCGTCACCGTCCCGCTCGAAATCGCGATGACCGGCCTTCCGGGCCTCGTTGAAATGCGCTCGCTCAACAAGCCCGCGCTGTCGCTCATCACGTTGGTATTCACGGATACGACCAACGTGTATTTCGCCCGCCAGATGGTCATGGAGCGGCTCACCGAAATCGGCGGCGGCCTGCCCCCGGGCGTGGCACCGGTGCTCGGCCCCGTGTCCACCGCGCTCGGCGAGGTCTATCAGTACACGCTGGAGCACCCCGACGACGGGCGGCGTGCGCTTACTCGCGATGAACTCATGGAGCGACGCATCGTCCAGGACTGGGTTGCCCGGCCCCTGCTCAGATCGATATCCGGTGTGGCCGAGATCAACTCCACCGGCGGCTACACCAAACAGTATCAGGTCCTGGTCAATCCCGAACGCCTTCGCCATTACCGCATCTCAATCCAGGAAGTGCATCAGGCGCTCGAGCGCAACAACGCCAACTCGGGCGGCGGCGTACTGCCGCAGGGCGCGGAGGCATACCTGATCCGCGGCATCGGGCTGGTGCAGAGCCTGGACGACATCCGAAACATCGTTCTGAAGGAACTGCGCGGCACGCCGGTCTACATCCGCGATGTGGCCGAAGTCACTCTCGGCCACGAGGTCCGGCACGGCGCGATGATCAAGGACGGCGTCACCGAATCGGTGGGCGGGGTGGTGATGATGATACGTGCCGGAAACGCCAAGGAAGTGGTCACGAGAATCAAGGGCCGCGTGAGCGAAATCAACGATCGGAACATGCTCCCCGGCGGCCTGAAGATCGTCCCTTACTACGACCGGAGCGAACTGGTCGACGCCGCGCTCGCGACCGTCATCAAGGTCCTGATAGAGGGCGTATTCCTCGTGGTTGTCGTTCTTTTCCTGTTTCTCGGGGATATCCGCTCCAGCATCGTCGTAGTGGCAACCCTCGTTCTGACACCACTGATTACTTTCATCGTGATGAACCGCTACGGCCTGTCCGCCAATCTGATGTCCTTGGGCGGGCTCGCAATCGCGATCGGTCTGATGGTGGATGGTTCGGTCGTCGTGGTCGAAAACGCGTTCACGCGGCTCGGGGAGCGTCCCGACGAAAGCCGCGCACGGGTGCTGCTGGAGGCGGTTCAGGAAGTCGCTACACCGGTGATTTTCGGTGTCGGAATCATCATCGTGGTGTTTCTGCCACTGATGACCCTCCAGGGGATGGAAGGCAAGATGTTCGCGCCGCTTGCCTATACGATCGCAATTGCGCTCGCGGTGTCGCTCGTTCTTTCGCTGACGCTTTCACCGGCACTTGCAAGCTTCGTACTCAAGGGCGGTGCCGACCATGACACGCGATTCATCGCCGCCATCAAGCGCCCCTACCTGAAGCTGCTCGATCGCGCCCTCACCAACGAAAAGAAAACCATCGGCAGCGCGGCGGCGCTGTTCGTCGCAACGCTTTGTGTCCTTCCTTTCCTCGGAACCGCCTTCATCCCGGAGATGAAAGAGGGTTCGATATCCCCCGCAATGGACCGCGTCCCGAACATTTCTATCGACGAGTCGATTCGCATGGAGATGGAGGCGATGCGTCTTGCGCTTGAGGTCCCCGGTGTCAAAGGCGGGGTGTCGCGACTGGGTCGAGGCGAAAGTCCCGCCGACCCTGCCGGTCCCAACGAGGCCGATCCCATTCTCTCGTTGAAGCCGCGATCCGAATGGCCCCGCGGCTGGACCCAGGACACGATTGCGGCAGCGATCCAGGAAAAGTTGCGCGTGCTGCCCGGTGTCCAGCTGGTCATGGCGCAACCTATATCCGACCGCGTGGACGAAATGGTGACGGGCGTGCGGGCGGACGTGGCGATCAAGCTCTTCGGCGACGATCTCGGTGAGTTGCGCGACAAGGCCAACGAGATCGCCCGGGTCGCCGGGACCGTACCGGGCGTGCGCGACATGCGGGTGGAGCGGGTCACCGGCCAGCAGTACCTTTCAATCGAGATCGACCGCAAGGCAATCGCGCGTCAGGGACTGAACGTCGCCGACGTCCACGACGTGATCGAAACCGCAATCGGCGGACGCGTTGCCACGCAAATCTACGAGGGCGAGCGGCGTTTCAATGCCGCGGTAAGACTGCCGGAAAGTTTTCGCGATTCGGTCGAGGAAATCCGAAGATTGACGCTTAGCGCGCCCAACGGCGCACAGCTTGCGCTCGAATCGGTCGCCTCGATTCGCATCGTCGACGGACCCGCGCAAATCAGCCGCGACATGGGCAAGCGCCGGATTGTCGTTGGCATCAATGTCAAGGACCGTGACCTGGGCGGTTTCGTCGCCGAGCTTCAGCGAACCGTGGATGACCAGGTTTCCCTGCCGCCTGGCTACTACCTCGAATGGGGCGGGCAGTTCCAGAATATGCAGCGCGCGCTCGCGCACCTGATGATCATTGTGCCGGTGACCGTCGGCGCGATCTTTTTCCTGCTGTTCCTGCTGTTCAAGTCCTTGCGCCTCGCGGCCCTGATCATCACGGTGCTGCCCTTCGCGTCGATAGGCGGCATCCTCGCGCTCGCGGTGACCGGTGAATACTTGTCCGTGCCCGCTTCGGTCGGGTTCATCGCCCTGTGGGGCATGGCGGTGCTCAACGGTGTGGTGCTGGTGTCCTACATCCGCAAGTTGCAGGATGAAGGCATGGACCGCGCCAGTGCCGTGCTGCAGGGCGCGAAGCTTCGATTCCGGCCGGTGATGATGACCGCCACGGTCGCCATGCTGGGGCTGATTCCGTTCCTCTTCGCCACCGGGCCGGGTTCAGAGGTGCAGCGACCGCTCGCCATCGTGGTGATCGGCGGCCTGATCACCTCGACGCTGCTCACCCTGGTGGTGGTCCCGACCCTTTACAGGTTCTTTGACGAACACCGGATCGAAGCATGAACCCCGAAGACCGCCGATCAGGAAGGACGCACCAATGAAGGAAATCAAAGCCGTTGTGCAGCCGTTCCGCCTGCCCCGGATACGCGACGCATTCAGAAAAATTCCGGACTTCCCCGGAATGACGGTGTACAAGGCCGAAGGCTCGGGGTACCACCCTGGAACACCGCCTGCCCAAGGTATCCGGGCCGAGTTGACAGATTACTCGACAAGGGTTCGGCTGGAAATCGTCGCGGCTGACGAGCAGATCGAGGCGCTTTTGGGCGTGCTTCACGATGTCTGCCACAGCGGCCAGGCGGGGGACGGCGTCGTGTGGGTTACGCCGGTGACGGACTTCCGCAGGCTCAGGGAGCCCGGCAAGATCCGGTCATGACCTGGCCCGCGCGGCCCAGGTCAGCGAATGAGGACTTCAGCCTCGATTTCCACCGGAATGCCAAAGGGCAACTCGGCCATGCCCACCGCCGAGCGCGCGTGCCGGCCGCAATCGGAGCCGAACACGTCGAGGATGAGGTCGGAAAATCCGTTGATGACCGCCGGTTGGCTTGCGAATCCCGGCGCGGAATTGACCATGCCGAACACCCGCAGCCACCCGGCAATCCGGTCGAGATCGCCAAGTTCATGCTTCAGACTGGCAAGCATACAAAGTGCCGTCAGCCGCGCGGCCTCGTAACCCTGTTCGAGGCTGAATTCGGCGCCCCCCCCTTGCCACGCGGCTCAGCGAGTGTCCCGTCTTCCCGTGTCGGACCTGGCCTGAAACATAGGCACGGTCACCGTGGACACGAACAAATGCGAACGGCAATCGTGCACCCGGCGGCGTACGCGTCAGCGCGGGAAGCGTCAGGCCTAGCGCCGCGAGCCGCCGCTCGACAGCGGCCTCGGTCATGCTCAGCTGCGCTTAGCGGGCGCTTTCTTCACCGGCTTGGCCGGCCGCGTCTTGCCATGCGAATTGCGGAACAACTTGCCTCGAAAACTGCGCTTGTCGCCTTTACCCATGATTCCTGACTCCTGATCTGTCGATTCAAATGCGGATTGAAATGCGTTCTGCAACCCTGTGATTCTAACCTCCCCGACCCCCGAACGTCCCCCTCCCGGGCAGGCCACTCCCTGCGGCGAGCTATAATTCACGCTCTTGGGCAAGCTGCATCAGTCGCCCCCCCGGGCGGCTTCCTGCAGTGTGCCGGCACCACACAAAGTGGTCATCGCAGCTCACCGTTCCGGCACTGCGCATTAACCGTACAGAATCCACGCCCCGCACAGTCCGCACATGTCAGTAGAAATCAAGTCGCACCTGTCCGAACTGCTCACCCATGCGCTCGCACGCGTCGCGCCGCAGCAGCCTGCCACTCTGATAACGCTGGAGAGGCCCAAGCAGGCGCAGCACGGCGATTTTTCCTGTCCCGCCGCAATGGCGCTTTCCCGCATCCTCAAACGCAATCCGCGGGAACTCGCGCAGGACCTAATCGCGGCGCTTCCCGCGTCGGACTGGCTGGAGGCCGCTGAGGTCGCGGGTCCGGGCTTCATCAATCTGAAGGTGCGCCCCGCGGCGAAGCAGCATGTCATCCGCACCGTGTTCGCCGGCGGCCCACGCTACGGACTCGACAACCGCGGCCAGAACCAGCCGGTACTGATCGAGTTCGTCTCGGCCAATCCGACCGGACCACTGCACGTGGGCCACGGTCGCCAGGCAGCGCTTGGCGATGCGATCGCGTCGCTGCTCGAATCGCAGGGGTGGAAAGTCACACGCGAGTTCTATTACAACGACGCGGGCGCTCAAATCGCCAACCTCGCACTCTCGGTGCAGGCTCGCATCAGGGAAAAAGCAGGAACCCCGGCCGAGTTTCCCGCCGACGGATACCACGGAGAATACATCCGGGAGATCGCCGAGAAGTACCACGCCAGCGAAGCTGGAAATGCCGAAAACCTCGAGGCGATACGCAGATTCGCCGTGGCCGAACTCCGCCGCGAGCAGGACACCGATCTCAAGGCCTTCGGCGTGGTGTTCGACAACTACTATCTCGAGTCCTCCCTGTACTCCGATGGCCGCGTCGAGAGCGCTGTGGCAACGCTGACCGCCGCAGGCAAAACCTACGAGCAGGAAGGCGCCCTCTGGTTGCGCTCGACCGACTACGGCGACGACAAGGACCGCGTGATGCGCAAATCCGACGGCACGTTCACCTACTTCGTGCCAGACGTCGCCTATCACATCACGAAATGGGAACGCGGCTATCCTCGTGCAATCAACATCCAGGGCTCGGACCACCATGGCACTATCGCCCGGGTGCGTGCCGGCCTGCAGGCGTCGGGCAAGGGCATTCCAAAGACCTTTCCCGACTACGTGCTGCACAAGATGGTGACGGTGATGAAAGCGGGCGACGAGGTGAAGATCTCCAAGCGCGCCGGATCGTACGTGACCCTGCGCGACCTGATCGACGAGGTCGGCCGCGATGCGACCCGATTCTTTCTCGCCTCGCGCAAGGCCGACAGCGAGTTCGTGTTCGACATTGACCTCGCCAAATCGCAATCCGAGGAAAACCCCGTCTATTACGTGCAATACGCCCATGCGCGCGTCTGTTCGGTGCTGGAGCAGTGGAAGCGCGACTTCCCCGCGGATTCGTCGCAAGGCGGCGATCTGGCCGCGCTTTCCGCGGCCGACCTGTCGCCGCTCACCGGTCCGCGGGAGACGGCACTGCTTGCCAAGATCGGGGCGTATCCGGAACTGCTCGAAAATGCGGCGCGTGAACTCGCGCCGCATCAGGTCGCGTTCTTCCTGCGCGAACTCGCTGGCGAATACCACAGCTACTATAATGCGGAACGCTTTCTCGTCCCCGAGATGCCGCTGCGGCTCTCGCGTCTGGCCTTGTCCGTAGCGGTGCGCCAGGTGCTTGCCAACGGCCTGGCCATTCTCGGCGTGTCGGCCCCGGAACGGATGTAGTCCCAACTTCGCAGGCACGCACCGCAACCATGTCAAAAGACTACAAGCCGCGCACAGTCCCGGCGAGAGAACGAAAAAGCGGCGGCGGGCTGATGATCGGACTTTTCATCGGCTTCATACTCGGCCTCGGGACTGCGGCCGCAATCGCGGTCTACGTGTTCAAGACTCCGGTGCCGTTCGCCGACAAGGGCAAGCCGGGGGACAAGGCACCTGCGCCCGGCCCCAATCTCAAGGATGCGCCCAAAGCGGCAAAAACCGACGATGGCAAGCCGCGCTTCGATTTCTACCGCATTCTTCCCGGCCAGGAAGAACCCGTCACCAACGAACAGTTGAAGCAGGCGGCCACCCGCGAGAAGGCGGAAAAGTCGGTCAAGGGCGAGGCACCAGCCGGACCGAAGGATGTCTATTTCCTGCAGGCTGGCGCATTCCAGAACCCGGCCGACGCCGACAACCTCAAGGCGAAGCTCGCCCTTCTCGGACTCGAAGCAGGCGTTGAGCCCTCGAGCGTTCCCGAAAAGGGCACCTGGTACCGCGTCCGACTCGGCCCGTACGGTTCGGTGGAGGAAATCAACAAGGCCCGTTCGCTGCTGGCACAGAACGGAATCGAAGCATCGCTTGTCAAACTGAAGGACGCGAAAGCGTCGCAATGAAACTGCGCGACATCGCGCACAGCCCGTAATCCAGGAGATCTGCCCAAATGATCCGGCGTTTGCTCGTTGCCCTGATGTTTGCCGCCGTCCCGCTCATCGGCCATGCCCAGCAGGGCGCGCCCGCCGCGGGTATCGACTACCTTGAACTCGTCCCGCCCCAGCCCAGCGAGGCCGGGGACAAGATCGATGTGGTGGAGTTCTTCTGGTACCGCTGCTCGCACTGCCATGCGCTAGAACCCGTGCTGGTGGAATGGCTGAAGAAACTGCCCAAAGATGCGCAGTTTCGCCGCGTACCTGCGGTGTTCAACGACGAGTGGGCGCTTGATGCCAAGGTGTTCTACGCGCTCGAGGCGATCGGCGAGCAGGATCGCGTGCACCGCGCCCTGTTCGATGCGATCCACCGCCAGGGAGGCGTCACCACCAAAGGTCCGACGTACGTAAAATGGGTGGCCGAGTTCCTCGCCAAGCAGAATGTCGACATGGCCAAGTACGACGCGGCCTTCCGTTCGTTCTCGGTCGATGCCAAAGCCAAACGTGCGGCTCAGTTGTCTGCCGCCTACAAGCTGGACGGCGTTCCCGCGCTCGCGGTGCAGGGCCGCTACATGGTGTCCGCCGGCATGAGCGGCGAGCGTCGCGTGATGATCAATGTCACGGACTACCTTATCGGCGAAGCGCGCAAGCAGCGCGGCGGCAAGAAGTAAGCGCCCCCGGCGAAGGCCGGAGCTACTTCACCGGCTTTTCGACCTGCGCGAGCGGCAGTCCAGCCTCGGCCCAGGCCGCCACGCCACCCCGGTACCAGAGGACGTTGGAGTATCCGAGCGCAAGCGCTCGCAGCGCGACGTTGTAGGACAGCCAACACTTCGCGTCGACGCAAAAGAACACCAGCGTGCGCGCCTTGTCCCCGCGGGTAAGTTCGACCAGCCAATCCGCGATCGCCGCCTGCAGCGGATCGAAAAAATGGATGCCCCGTCCGGCGCCGGGCAGCCAGTGCGCATCGGGAAGCGACGTGTGCCCTTCGCCACCCGCGACATCAACCAGAAGCGGCGGCGTCTGTCCCCCGACCAGCGCGCGCAGTTCGTCGGTCGTGACCGTCCGCCCGCCCGGCACGACAAGCGGCGTGGGCGCCGAATAGGGCGGCTTGCGTATCTGCGACTGGGGCGCCACGCCCCAATCCGCGCCTTCCTCGGCAAACGCATGGCAAAAGACCGGCCACACGATGAAAAAAAACATCAACAGGAGTCGGATCCGCTTCATTAGGCCTGAGCGTAGTTAAAGCGGGGCGGGCGGGCAAGCGGGATTCCTGCGACCGATTTCGCAAATCCGCGGATTCGCCCTATCATTCTGCCATCTGCCATCTGTATCACTTTCCCGCCCGGAGAGCACAATGAAACGCCTTGCATCCTGGTGCCTGCTGGTCGCGGCATGGCTATTCGCCTTGGGGGCGTTCGCACAGACCGCGCTCCGAAGCGGCGATTTCGTCCGCCTCGACCCGCCGCAGCCTGTGACCACGGGATCCGCGATCGAAGTCATCGAGTTCTTCTACTACGGTTGCCCGATCTGCTACGAACTGCAGCCGCAGATGTCGCGCT
>CAMBSA010000028.1 GCA_945869935.1 Bordetella parapertussis
AGGCCGAAGTTGATCGCCTTGGCGGTGCGGCGCTCATCCGAACTCACCTCATGCAACGCGCGGTTGAACACTTCCGCCGCGGTGGCGCGGTGGATGTCCTCGCCCGCCTCGAAGGCACGCAGCAGGCTCTCGTCGCCCGACAGGTGCGCCATGATGCGAAGCTCGACCTGCGAATAGTCGGCCGAGACGATGACGCAGCCGGGCGCGGCGATGAAGGCCTCGCGGATGCGACGGCCTTCGCCCGAGCGCACCGGTATGTTCTGCAGGTTCGGCTCGGTGGAGGCGAGGCGCCCGGTGACCGCGGTGGCCTGGCCGTAGCTGGTATGCACCCGGCCGGTGGTGGCGTTCACCATGCGCGGCAGCTTGTCGGTGTAGGTGGACTTGAGCTTGGAGATCTCGCGATAGTCGAGCAGCATGCGCGCGAGCGGATGGTCGAGCGCGAGCTTCTCCAGCACTTCCTCGTCGGTGGAGGGCGCGCCCGAGGGCGTCTTCTTCACCACCGGCATGCCCTTGCGTTCGAAGAAGATCTCGGCTATCTGCTTGGGTGAATTCAGATTGAAGGGCTGACCCGCCTCGGTGTAGGCCTTTTGCTCGATTTCGAGCATCTTCTGCCCGAGCTCGTGGCTCTGCACGCCAAGCAGGTTGGAGTCGATCAGCACGCCATTGCATTCCATGCGAAACAGCACTTCACGCACCGGGATCTCGATGCCGGCGTACACATGCGAGAGTTTTTCGTCCGCGGCGATACGCGGGTGCATCACGCGGTGCAGGCGCAGCGTGATGTCGGCATCTTCGGCCGCGTATTCCGTGGCGCGGCCGACCTCGACCTGGTCGAACGATATTCTCTGCGCGCCTTTGCCTGTGACGTCGTCGTAGCTGATCGTGGACATCCCGAGATGCTGCTTCGCGAGCGAGTCCATGTCGTGGCGCATGTGGCTCTCGAGCACGTAGGACTGCAGCAGCGTGTCGTGCTCGATGCCGCGCACCGTGACGCCGTGGTTGGCGAGTACATGCTGGTCGTACTTGGAGTGCTGGCCGAGCTTTTTCTTGGAAGTGTCCTCGAACCAGGGACGCAGCAGCTCGAGCGCGCGCTCCACGCCGATCTGCGGAGGCGCTCCCGCGTACGCATGCGCAAGCGGCAGGTAGCAGGCATGCCCCGGCTCGACCGAGAACGACATGCCGACAATGCGTGCCGCCAGAGGATCGAGGCTGGTGGTCTCGGTGTCGAAGGACACGAGCTCCGCCGCCTCCAGCCGCGCGACCCATTCGCCAAGTGTCGCCTCGTCGAGAACCGCTTCGTAGCGCTTCGGAACGTCCTCCGGAAACGCCGCCTGCGCGGCGGGAGACGCCGGTTCGGCCGCGCGGCCGCGCGACGCGGCGACGCTCTGCTGCGCCGACGGACCGTCCGCCCTCGCTTCGTCACCCTTTACTTCTTTCAACCAGCTGCGGAATCCGAAGGTCGAGAACATCTCGGCAAGCAAAGCATCGTTGCGCGCCGGCGGCGCGAGGTCATCCAGCACCACCGGGAGCGTGACGTCGCATTTGACGGTGAGCAGTTGCCGCGCGGTGGGAAGCCAGTCGAGTGCGCGTCGCAGGTTCTCGCCGACCACGCCCTTGATCTCGCCCGCGTGCGCGACCACTTCGTCGAGCGAACCGTACTGTTGAATCCATTTCACCGCGGTCTTGGGCCCGACTTTCTCCACGCCGGGCACGTTGTCCACCGCATCGCCGGTAAGCGTGAGGTAGTCGACGATGCGCGCGGGCGTGACGCCGAACTTCGCCTCGACCCCCGCCTCGTCGAGCACCTCGTTCGACATGGTGTTGATCAGGGTGACGTTTGGATTTACGAGTTGCGCAAGGTCCTTGTCGCCGGTGGAGACCACCGTCTTCACGCCGCGAGCGGTGGCGATGCAGGAGAGCGTGCCGATCACGTCGTCGGCCTCGACGCCCTCGACCGCAACCAGGGGCCAGCCGAGCGCACGGACCGCGTCATGCAGCGGCGGAATCTGCACCGCGAGGTCCTCGGGCATCGATGGCCGGTTGGCCTTGTACTCGGGGTACTGGTCCTCGCGGAAGGTCTTGCCCTTGGTGTCGAACACGCAGGCGAGGTAGTCCGCCTTGTAGTCGGCGGCCAGCCGCCGTAGCATGTTCAGCACACCGTAGATCGCGCCGGTCGGCTCGCCGGCCGGGCTGCGCAGGTCCGGCAGCGCGTGAAAGGCGCGATACAGGTACGACGATCCGTCGACCAGCAGCAGCGTTTTCCCGCCTGCATCCACTTCCGGAAAAATATCTTTTGTAGAGGGTTCGCTCATGGGCGAGAACAGAAGTCACAAATCGAACGGACTGGTGCTGCCGAACGGCGATGCGGTGCACGAAACCAGCGCAAAGGAAGCGTGGCGGCTCTTCGGCATTATGTCAGAGTTCGTCGAGACAACCGAACGTCTCGGCAACGTGCGGCCTGCGGTGTCCTTCTTCGGCAGCGCGCGCATTTCGCCCGACAGTCCGCACTACGCGCTGGCCGAACGCACCGCCCGGCTGCTCTCGGACGCGGGCTTTTCGGTGATTTCGGGCGGCGGCCGCGGCGTGATGGAAGCCGCGAACCGCGGCGCGCTCGCCGGCCGCTCGCCGTCGATCGGACTCAACATCCAGTTGCCGCGCGAGCAGATTCCGAACAACTACCAGGACATATCGCTCTCGTTTCGCCATTTCTTTGCGCGCAAGGTGGCGTTCGTGAAGTTTTCCTGCGCCTACGTGGTGCTGCCCGGCGGCTTTGGCACGCTGGATGAACTCACCGAGGCGCTGATCATGATCCAGACCGGCAAGTCGCCGCGCTTTCCGATCATCCTGATGCACGAGCCCTTCTGGCGCGGCATGCTCGGCTGGTTCCGCGAGCGGCTTGTCGCCGAAGGCATGCTCTCGGAGCAGGACATGGACCTGATCCAGGTGATCGACTCGCCCGAGCAGGTGGTGGACGCGATCTTCCGGCATTACGAGCACAGCGGGTTCATCCCGACCGCCGCGGACCGGGAGAAGTTCCTGGATCTTTGAGACGCGTGCAGTGCTCGGTGAAACGATCGGGAGAATCTGTGCCCTTCTGGTAAACTCGATCCATCATGCGCCGCGCCTCCCTCGCCTTTGCCCTTGTTCTTGCGTCCGCCCCCTTGGCGGCGCAGCAGCCGCCCAAGCTCGAGCCCCTGCCGGAGCCGCCGCCGCCCCCGCCGGGCGTCGCGCTCGAACGGCCGAACGAAGCACCGGTGAGCATCACGCCCGGCCCGAACGACCGCGTGGAAGAAGCGCTTGTCGATGGACGACGCGTGGTTCGCGTGACCACGCCAAGCGGCGCTGTATATTTCCTCGACGACCGCGAGCAGGCCCCCGAAACAGCCGCAGGCCGGCCGGTTCGCGTGCCGCTCTGGGTTATTCGCCAGTTCTAGGGGCGGGCGCGTCCCGCGCTCCGACGCCGGACCCCCGACCGGCCCTCGGCAAGCATGTCCGTATTCACCAAAGTCAGCCCTGAACAGCTCAACGCGTGGTTGAAGAACTACGCGCTAGGCTCGCTCGTCATGCTGAAGGGCATTGCCGCCGGCATCGAGAACACCAATTACTTCGTCACCACAACCACCGGACGCTTCGTCCTGACACTGTTCGAGAAGCTCACCGCCGACGAACTCCCGTTCTATCTCAAGCTGATGGCGCATCTCGCGCACCATGGGGTGCCCTGTCCCTCGCCGATCGCCAACAACGATGACGAGATCCTTGGTGCGCTCAACGGCAAGCCCGCGACGCTGGTGACCTGCCTCGCCGGCGCGCCGGTGATGGCGCCGAACGCGGCGCATTGCGCGCTCATTGGCGCGACGCTGGCGGACATGCATCTTGCGGGGCAGAGCTACAGCCTCGTGCTGGACAATCCGCGCGGCGCAGCCTGGCGACGCGAAACCGCGCCCAAGGTGTTGCCGTTCCTCGATGACGACAGGCGATCGCTGCTGTCCTCCGAACTCGAATTCCAGGACGGCGCGCCGCACGCCGGGCTGCCGCACGGCCCGGTGCATGCCGACCTTTTCCGTGACAACGCGCTCTGGGAGGGCACAGACGCTGCGCCTCGTCTTGGCGGCGTGATCGACTTCTACTTCGCCGGCGTGGATGCGTGGCTTTTCGATGTCGCGGTCACGCTCAACGACTGGTGCGTGGGCGCGGACGGCGCGATCGACCCGGCGCGGGCCGAGGCGATGCTCGCGGCGTATCGCGCAAAACGCGCGTTCACCGACGCGGAAGTCGCTGCGTGGCCGTCGATGCTGCGCGCGGGTGCGCTGCGTTTTTGGCTGTCACGCTTGCACGATTTCTACCTGCCGCGCCCGGGCGAGCTCACGCATGCGCACGATCCGGAGCATTTCCGGCGTATTCTCGAGCTGCGCCGGGCAGACTCCGCCCCGCCGATCGCCTGAACCGCTGAAAACCACGCGCCTCATCGCACGCACCACATCGAATTCAAATGAACATCGTTTCCACCCGCAACGGCTGGCTCTGGGTACTCCAGGGCTTCTCGATTTTTCGCAAAAGTCCGGCCATCTGGATCCTGCTGGTGCTCAGCTACTGGTCGATGATGGCCCTGCTGAGCCGCTTGCCCATTCTCGGCACGGTCCTCGCCACCCTGTCCCTGCCGGTGTTCGCCGCGAGTTTCGCGATCATGGCGCACGAAGTCGCCATCGGCGGACGGCTGATGCCGGCGCTGCTCTTCTCCGGCTTCCAGCGTTCGCTGCGTACCTTGCTTATCCTGGGCGCGATGAACATGGCGGCAATGGCCGCGGCATTCGCATGCACGTTCCCGATCGATGGCGGGATCCTCATGGGCCTCGCTATTCTTGGCAAGCCCTTGCCGGCCACCGTGCTGCCCGGCGGCGCCGACTCCGGCGCCTTCATGTTCGCATCGGTCGTCGCCGGCCTGCTCGCAGCACCCGTGCAAAGCGCATTCTGGTTCGCACCGATGCTGGTTGCAGGCGTCGCCGGACAAAAACCGCTGGGCGCGGTGCAATCCCTGTTCTACAGCTTCTTCGCCTGTTGGCGGAACTGGCGCGCCTTCATCGTCTATGGCGCCACGCTTTCCACCGTGTTCGTGTTCATCGCGCTGGCGCTGCAACTCGTGGTCCGATCGGACAAGACTTTGCCGGTGGCCATGCTTGCCATGGTGCTGGTGCTGCTGCCCACCTTGTTCGGAACCTTTTACGCAAGTTACCGCGACATTTTTTCTCCGCAATCCGAATCCGCGCCCGGCCCTGGCACGACCGACGACACATCACCCACAAGCAACGATACCCCTTCGTCGTAAGCGGTTTATCGCAGCCGGGGTGAGCGGCCGCCTCGGTTAGAATTCTTTACTTGAATCAAGCGCCGGAATCCCCCCCACCCGGTTCAGCACGATGACCGCCCGCCTACGCGAAATCCCCTACAACTACACCTCGTTCTCCGACCGGGAGATCGTGATCCGCCTGCTTGGCGAGGATGCCTGGGCGACGCTGCTCGACCTGCGCGAGGAACGGCGCACCGGACGCTCGGCGCGCATGTTGTACGAGGTACTCGGCGACATCTGGGTGGTGTCGCGCAATCCCTACCTGCACGACGATCTGCTGGAGAACCCCGACCGGCGCACCGCGCTGATCGAGGCGATGCACCACCGGCTCGGTGAGATCGAGAAGCGTCGCATCGACTACGGCCGAAGTGAAGATGCCCCCGGCGCGCAGGATGGCGCGGGGGCCGCATCGCGGGGTGCGAAGGTCGACTTCCTGGTCAAGCGCGCGCGTACGGCAGTGGACACCTTTGCCGCCGACCTCGAAGAGATGAAGGCGCTTCGCCGCAAGGTGCTGAAAAAGCTCTCGCGCAACACGCGGCGCGACAACATCGCCTTCGACGGCCTCGCGCGGGTGTCGCATGTAACCGACGCCACCGACTGGCGCGTCGAGTACCCGTTCGTGGTGATCTCGCCCGACACGGAAGAGGAAGTCGCCCAGATCGTGCTCGACTGCATCGAACTCGGCCTCACTCTCATCCCGCGCGGCGGCGGCACCGGCTACACCGGCGGCGCGGTGCCGCTCACCAAGTTGTCAGCCGTGATCAACACCGAAAAGCTCGACACGCTCGGCGCGGTGGAGACACTTACCCTTCCCGGTCTCGACCATCCCTATGCCACGATCCGTTGCGGCGCGGGGGTGGTGACCAAGCGCGCGATGGACGCGGCCGATGCGGTGGGCCTCGTCTTCGCCTGTGACCCGACCTCGTCGGATGCCTCCTGTATCGGCGGCAACGTGGCGATGAACGCGGGCGGAAAGAAAGCCGTGCTCTGGGGCACCGCGATCGACAACCTCGCCTCCTGGCGCATGGTGGATCCGCAGGGCCGCTTCATCGAGGTGACGCGGCTCGACCACAACCTGGGCAAGATCCACGAAGTCGACATGGCGCGGTTCTCGGTGCAGCGTTTTCGCGCCGACGCCCGCACCCCGGACGGCGAACCGGAGATGCTGAACATTCCCGGCCGCACCTTCCGCAAGGCGGGCCTGGGCAAGGACGTGACCGACAAGGTGCTCGGCGGACTGCCCGGCATCCAGAAGGAAGGCTGCGACGGCATCATCACCTCGGCGCGCTTCATCCTGCACCGCATGCCGCGCGCCGTGCGCACCGTGTGCCTCGAGTTCTACGGCCAGGTGCGCGACTCGGTGCCCTCGATCGTCGAGATCAAGACCTACCTGGATTCGCTCGACCTGCGCGACTCGCCCTCGCGGGTGCAGCTCGCCGGCCTCGAGCACCTGGACGAACGCTACATCCGCGCGGTGGGCTACGCGCCCAAGGCGCGACGCCCCGGGCGGCCGAAGATGGTGCTGCTCGCCGACATCGTCGGTGAAAACGACTCGGCGGTTGCGCAGGCGGCGAGCCACGTCGTGCGCCTCGCGAACGCGCGCGGCGCCGAGGGCTTCATCGCGGTGTCGGCGGAATCGCGCCGCACCTTCTGGCTCGACCGCTCGCGCACCGCGGCGATCGCCAAGCACACCAACGCGTTCAAGATCAACGAGGACGTGGTGATCCCGCTGGATCGCCTCGGCGACTACTCGGACGGCATCGAGCGGATCAACATCGAGCTGTCGATTCGCAACAAACTCGCGCTGCTGGATGCGCTCGACGAATACTTCCGCGGCGATCTGCCGCTGCATCATCCCGACGAGACACTCGCCGCCGAGGAAATGCTTGGCGAGCGACGCGCCGCCGCGCAGGACCTCATCGAAGGCGTGCGCGGCCGCTGGCGCTACCTGCTTGATCATCTCGATACCCCGCTTGCGCAGACCGATCGCGAACGCGTTCCCGCGCTCGCGGCAGCGGCGAATCCCGGCGGCACGGTGTTTGCCATGGTGCAGAACCACACGCTGCGCGTGTCCTGGAAAGAGGAGGTGAAAAGCGAACTCGCCGAATTGTTCGAGGGCGCGCTCTACCGCAGGATCCTCGAGACCTGCGATGCAATCCACAAGCGCGTGCTGCGCGGACGGGTATGGGTGGCGCTGCACATGCACGCCGGCGACGGCAACGTGCACACCAACATTCCGGTGAACTCGGACAACTACGAGATGCTGCACGAGGCAGGCGAAGCCGTGGCGCGCATCATGGCGCTCGCCAAGCGGCTGGGTGGCGTGATCTCGGGCGAACACGGCATCGGCATCACCAAGCTCGAATTCCTCGAGCCGGGTGAAGTGGAGGCGTTCCGCGTCTACAAGGAACGGGTCGATCCCGAGGGGCGTTTCAACAAGGGCAAGCTCCTCGCTGGCGGCGACCTGCGCAACGCCTATACGCCTTCCTTCAGCCTGCTCGGCTCGGAATCGCTGATTCTCGAACAGTCGGAGATCGGCCGGATCTCGGAATCGGTGAAAGACTGCCTGCGCTGCGGCAAGTGCAAGCCGGTGTGCGCCACGCACGTCCCGCGCGCCAACCTGCTGTATTCGCCGCGCAACAAGATCCTCGCGACCTCGCTGCTGATCGAGGCTTTTCTCTACGAGGAGCAGACGCGCCGCGGCGTGTCGCTGCAGCACTTCGATGAATTCAGCGACGTCGCCGACCATTGCACCATCTGCCACAAGTGCGCCAACCCCTGCCCGGTGGACATCGACTTCGGCGACGTGTCGATTGCGATGCGCAATTTCCTGCGCCGCCAGGGCAAGAAAAAATTCAACCCGGGCACCGCGACTGCGATGGCCTTTCTCACCGCCACCGATCCGTCGACGGTGAAGCTGCTTCGCACCCTGATGATCGACTGGGGATTCAAGGCACAACGCCTGGGCAACCGCGTGGCGAAGATGCTCGGCCTCATCCAGTCGCAGACCAAACACCCGCCTTCGACCACCGGCAAACCGCAAATCAAGGCGCAGGTGATCCACTTCATCAACCGGCCGATGCCCGGCGGCCTGCCCAAGCGCACCGCGCGCGCGCTGCTGGACGTGGAGGACGCGCGCTACATCCCGGTGATCCGAAATCCGGCCAAGGTGAGCGACGATTCCGAGGCAGTGTTCTATTTCCCCGGCTGCGGATCGGAACGGCTGTTCTCGCAGGTGGGTCTTGCCACGCAGGCGATGCTCTACGAAGTCGGTGCGATCACGGTGCTGCCGCCGGGCTACCTGTGCTGTGGCTACCCGCAGACCGCGGCGGGCGAGGCCGAGAGCGGGCAGAAGATCATCACCGACAACCGTGTGCTGTTCCACCGCGTCGCCAATACGCTCAACTACCTCGACATCAAGACGGTGATCGTGTCCTGCGGCACCTGCATGGACCAGCTGGAGAAATACGAGTTCGAAAAGATCTTCCCCGGTTGCCGGCTGCTCGACATCCATGAATACCTGCTCGAGAAGGGGCTCAGGCTCGAAGCCGTGGACGGTGTGCGCTACATGTACCACGACCCCTGCCACACGCCGATGAAGACCTACCAGCCGATGAAGGTGGTGAACCAGCTGATGGGCGGGAATGTGAAGTTGTCCGACCGCTGCTGCGGCGAGTCCGGCACGCTTGCCGTGACGCGACCGGACATCTCCAACCAGGTTCGCCACAGGAAAGCGGAGGAGCTCGGTCGCGACCTCGCGGTCCTGCGGGACAAGGGGCATGCGGGCGAGGTGAAGGTGCTGACCTCCTGCCCGTCCTGCCTGCAGGGCCTGGCGCGCTACTCGGACGAAACCGGCATGGGCGCCGACTACATCGTGGTCGAGATGGCGAAGCACCTGCTCGGCAAAGGCTGGATGGCCGACTACGTTGCCCATGCCAACCGCGGCGGCATCGAGCGCGTTCTGCTCTGACGAGCCGCTGCCGCGCGCCTGGCGCACGGCAAAAGTGAGTATTTAGGGAGCCACTGAACAAGGGGGCTACGCCCCCTCGTAACTCCCCCATCTCAGAGGGAACGCTGAACCTTCAAGCCTCGACATTGGACTTGATCAGCGATTCCTTAGCTACACTTAGCCGCAACCGCGCCGGGGAGGCTGCAAACGTCGTGACAAATTTAACGGTAACCGATTGCGAACTGTGCAAATCTGCCTTCGAGATGTCCATCTGGCAGGATGATTTCTGCCGGGTCATTCTCGTCAACGAGCCAGACTATCCCGGTTTTTGCCGTGTCATCCTCCACGAACACATCAAGGAAATGAGCGATCTCCCGCCCGACGCGCGATCGCGTCTCATGAATGCCGTTTTTGCCACCGAGTCCGCACTGCGCGAACTGCTCGCCCCGGACAAGATCAATCTCGCCAGCCTCGGCAACGCGGTGCCGCACCAGCACTGGCATGTCATTCCGCGTTGGCACGACGACAGGCACTTCCCGAAATCCATCTGGGCCGAGCCGGAGCGCAAGGGACGTGCAAGGCCGCCGGTCGATCCGGCGAAGCTCGCACAGTTACTCAAGAAAGCGATGCAAACATGCTGAACGCCGACCTTCCGGCAACGTCCAGGGACGCGGTCACGGAGTTCCAGGACGCCGCCTCCTGTGCCACCTGGCTGCAGACCCTGCCGCTGATCAACGTCGGCCCCTCGCAGAACCGGATACTCGGTGCGCTGGAAGAACTCAACGCATTCGAACTCGCGGCGAACGAACGCCTGAAGATCCTCGAGATCCTGCGCGAGCCGGTGGCGTTTGTTCAGGCCGAGCTTGCCAAGAAGTTCTCCGGCAAGGCGGTCCCCCTCGCCCGTCAGGAACGCGACATCTTTCATGCGGTGAGCGCGCTCTGGGATGCGTTCGGCATCGGCTACCGCCACTGCATCCGGGCACTGAATACGCCGGGCGCGGGCGGCCTGGGCAACCAGGGAGCCCTGCTGGCCCAGCGCGCGATCTGGTGCGAGGGGCAGAAACTCTCGGAGCATTTCAAGGCGTATCAGGATGTGCACGCCGAGGACTGGACCCGGCTGCACCGCCTCTACGCGTTCGCGGAAGATCGCGGCTTTGACGAGTAGTCGGTGAGTCATCCCCAGTTCAAGG
>CAMBSA010000029.1 GCA_945869935.1 Bordetella parapertussis
GGTCGTCTCCCTGAGACGGAGGGCCTACCGGCACCACGACTCTCATCAACAGCCGACGATCCGTCTGGGACTCGATGACCGCGTAGCGCATGTTCTGCCGGGCCTGACGCAATACAACTGTCGTTGGAGGCGACACCTGGGATGCCGCGGCGCCCTTTGCCGATCTCGCAAGCAGCTTTCCGCCTGCGGTAACGAGTAACGCGGTCTCAACGCCGACCTGTTCTCGCATTCGCCCCAAAAGAAATGCGCGTTGCGGCGGCGGCATCTCGCCGAGATCGGCGGACATCAGGCCAGCCTTGACCATCATGTCGTTCAGCATCGCATCCAGCGCGGCGCGTCCCAGATTTATTCCTCCTTCGAGCGCCTGATCCACCCGAACGTCGAACCACGACTCGATGCTTCGTCCAAGAAACTGCACCGACACGGTATAAACGATCGCACCTGGAACCACGGCCATCAAGGCAAACATGACCAGAACACGGAACGTCAACAAGGAGCCAAACGCCTTGCGACGACGTTGCGCCGCCAGCCTTACCAGCTGGACGATGACCAGCGCTGCAAGCACCACCGCAAGTCCAGCGGTAAGCACCACCAATATTGGGTAGTGCTGCCCGAGTTGGGGTGTATTTGCGGTAGACGCCGCCAAGAGGAAAAGGAGAACGGCGCCAACCCCGGCGCTTACAAGCAGGAGATAGCTCATTTCGCACCCGCCTCATCGGTAACGGGAAATGCCTGTCGCCGCCACTCCGAGGAAAGGTTCCAGTCTCGATTGGTAAGCGCTGAAAGCTGGAAAGGTTTGGGAAGCTGCGCGGTATCGAGTCGCATTCGCACCGAGGCAATATAGGACGCCTCTGGCTTGATCCGGTCGCGTTCCATGACTTGCCAGGAACGGACCCGGGACAGCGTGCGCATCGCATCCGCAAGGGACGAAAAATTCTGATGCAGTGCGCCCGTCGACAGCCGGTACTGCCTCAACAGGGGATTGTGCGAAAGCTTTATCTGAAGACGCTCGGATGCCGCCTTTTCATCGAACCAGTACCAGCGGGGCCGCGCAAGCTCGAATTCCACGACGAATGTAAGTGATACGCCGGAGTTCAGCGCCTGTTCGAGTCGCGAGGTCAGGTCAAACTCGAAGTCCGCGTTGAGGATAAGCCCGTCGTCTGACTGCTCGATTTCGACGCTTTTGACCGATATCACATCAGCCCGTACTGGAAGGTGGAACATGATTCCGATTGCAAAGACAACGAGCGCCTGGATCAGCCGGGAAACCATCATGGCCTTTTGTGAATCAGGGCGTAATAGAACCCGTCGCATTCCAGGGTCGGCAGGATCTGTCCTTCGTTGCCGACGGTTGCGGGCAATAATCCGGCATCTTCATGGCGACAAATAAAATCCTGCACCTGAAGACCGTTTTCATCCGGGAAAACGGAACATGTCGCATAGAGCAATTTACCATCCGGGGCAAGCACCTGCCAAAGCGCATCCAGTATCTTCGCCTGCATGCGTGCAAAACTTTCGATATCGCTTTCCCTGCGCAACCAGCGCATGTCCGGATGTCTTCGCACTACGCCGGATGCGGTACAGGGCACATCGGCAAGCACGCGGTCGAAGCTCGCGGCCGGAAATATTTCGGCGGCTTTGCTTGCGTCACCTACCCGCACATTCGCCTTCAATTCAAGACGGGCAAGATTTTCTTCAATACGGCGGATTCGCTGGGCCGAAATATCCATTGCGCTGAGTTCGCAATCCGCGATTTCCAGAATATGCGCGGTCTTTCCACCCGGAGCTGCGCAGGCATCCAGAACACGGAGCCCGGGCAGAACGTCCAGCAGATGTGCCGCCAGTTGAGCGCCCGCGTCCTGCACCGAAACATCTCCCGCGGCAAAACCGGGCAAGGCCTCCACTCGACACGGCGTTTCAAGAAGAATCGCCTGCCCGCTCAGTTGCGTCGCGGCTAGTCCCGCATCAGCCAGCCGGGACATGTATTGCTCGGGGGACTGTTTCCGGCTATTTGACCTGAGGCACATCGGAGGATGCGCGTTCGACACGGTAAGTATCGTCTCCCACGAATCGGGGTAGGCGCGCTTCAATCTTTCGATCCACCACTTAGGGTGGTTCCATCGCCCGGCATCACGTGACCGTGCATCTGCAATCAGGGCGCAGGGATCCCGAAGGAATGCCCGCAGGATGGCATTTACGAGTCCCTTGGCGCGCGAAAGGCCAAGCAGAGTGGCTGCCTCTACCGCCTGATGTACGACCGCGTGAACACCCCGTGGCTGGTCTTCGGATTGAGCAACAAGCTCCGCCAGCGCGACGTAGATCAGCCCGCGAAGAAGAGGATCGGTTGCGGGACGATCCAGCAAAGTATCTGCGAGCGAGTCCACCATGCCATAGCCACGCAACGCGTTGAACGAAAGATCATGAGCAGCAGCGCGCAAGTTTGCGGGTTGCCCACGCGTCTGGATCAATGCCTCTGTCGAACTGGCACCCTCGAGCACACGCGCGACCACGCGGGAGGCGAGGGCCAGCGATTGTCCAAGCGAATGCGTATGTGACGGCGTTACCGGGCTGCCGGATTCGCTATGAACCAAAGGTGTCGCCCTCGGCAATCTGTATGCCTCTAAGGAATTCGACTACTGGCAACCGGCGTCCGCCGGCGCGCTGAAGCTCACTGATCCGCACCGAACCGGCTCCACATGCGATAACGATTCCGTCAGAATCTGCCGCGGCCACCTCTCCGGAAGCACCGCCTGCACCCGGTACCCGCTCGGCGCGAAAAAGCTTCAGCGATTCACCCCTGAACGTCGTCGATGCGCCTGGAACGGGATCGAACGCGCGGATCTGCCTCCAGATTTCATCAGCGGACTTCTCCCAGGAAATCTGTGCTTCAACCTTTTCGAGCTTCTTTGCGTACGTCGCACCATTGCTAGACTGCGGAATTGCGTTCTGTCCGATAAGTTCGATCGCGTCCAGCTCGGAGACAATCATGCGGGCGCCCATGGAGGAAAGCCTGTCAAGCAGGCTACCGGCGGTATCGGTATCGGCAATTGCCAGACGTTCCGCCTTCAACACCGGTCCCGTGTCCAGGCCGACATCCATTCGCATTATGCAAATACCCGTTTCCCGGTCGCCCGCGAGAATCGCACGCTGTATCGGAGCCGCTCCGCGCCATCGAGGCAGCAAAGACGCATGAAGGTTGATTGCTCCGAATCGGGGAATGTCGAGAACCGCCTGAGGAAGGAGCAACCCATAGGCAGCAACCACAAGGACGTCTGCATCGAATTCGCGCAAGGTCTGTTGTACAGGGTCGTCCTTCAGCGTTGCAGGCTGCAACACAGGAAATCCACGCGACAACGCGAACTTCTTTACCGGTGACGGCAAAAGTTTCATTCCCCGGCCTGCCGGTCGATCCGGCTGCGTCAGAACAGCCTGAACCGTATGATGGCTGTCGGCCACTGCCACCAGCGCTTTCGCCGCGAATTCCGGGGTACCGGCAAAAATGACTCTCATGTTCGTCCCGGCTTCATCTACGATGGAGCGTAGCCGGCGCGTCCGCGGCGCTCAGGCAGGCCGACGTTGCTGCTTTTCCAGCTTGGCCTTGATTCGTTCGCGCTTCAGCCTCGAGAGGTAATTCACAAAGACCTTTCCCTCGAGATGATCCAACTCGTGTTGAATGCATACGGCGAGGAGCTCGCTTGCCTCCAGCTCGAACCACGATCCGTTTTCTTTCCGTGCTTTCACGCGAACACGCTGCGAACGTTCGACAGGCTCGTATATTCCCGGGACAGATAGGCAACCTTCCTCGCACTGCTGACTGCCTTCACGATCGATGATTTCAGGATTGATCAGCACGAGAAGCTGATCACGTTTTTCCGAGATGTCTATGACCACCACGCGACGGTGTACGTCGACCTGCGTTGCAGCCAAACCAATACCGGGAGCTGCGTACATGGTCTCCGCCATGTCCCGCACCAGATTTCTTACCTCATCGTCGATTCTCTCTACCTCCGCTGCCCGTTGGTATAACTTGGGATCGGGGTATCGAAGAATAGAAAGCCTCGCCATAAAAACTTGCGAATTGAATGGATTAGATGCAGAATCTAAAGTGGGTTGTAAGAAGCCCGCCTTGATCCTATTTTGGGGCCTGAGCGTGCATTTCCCAGCCGAGGTCGATATGCGCCAGTCTACCACGCCGCTCTTTGCCGCCTTCTTGTTCGCGGCACTCTCCCATGCGGCTCCATTCGCCATTGCGTACGCGCAGGCTCAAGGTTCCACCCAATCTCCGATTGCGCTTCAAGAAAACGCGCCGGACCGATATGTCGTGGAAAAAGGCGACACTTTATGGGGCATTGCCAGCCGATTCCTGAAGGAGCCCTGGCGCTGGCAAGAGCTGTGGCGCCTCAACAAAGAGCAGATCAAGAATCCCCACCAGATCTATCCCGGGAACGTGATTGTTCTGGACCGTTCCAAATCTCCGGGGCAGGCATCTCTGCTACCAACGACGAAGCTTTCACCGACTGTTCGAAATGAGCCTGCACAGTCCGAGGCCATTGAAAGTATTCCTGCGAACAAAATCGAGCCATTTCTTACTCAGCCGATCGTTATCGAAGCCGACGGACTGGAGAAAGCGCCCCGGATTGTCGCAACGGAAGAAAACCGATTTCATCTTGGCATAGGCGGGATAGCCTATGTCAGCGGTCTCGGGGACTCCAAGTCAACAGTTTGGGAGATATTCCGGCCAGGCCGCCCTCTGGTAGATCCCGACAGTCAGAAAACGCTCGGGGTTGAAGCCATTTTTCTCGGTACTGCGCGGTTGGTCAAAAGCGGAGACCCCGCAACACTGCAAATCGTCAATTCAAAGCAGGAAATCACCAAGGGGGACCGGTTGATCGCTTCTTCAGGGCCGGCGATCAACCGCTACGCACCGCATCCGCCGGCAACGTTCGTTAGGGCGCGAATAATTTCGCTGTATGACCGCCTTGTCACAAGCGAAGGAGGCAAGGATTCGATCATTGCCCTTAACAAGGGGCGACGCGACGGGCTGGAGATGGGGCACGTGCTCGCGATCTACCGGGCCGGAGCCGTCGTATCCGAAATCTCCGATCCGAAGTACAACCTGCTTCCATCGCGTGAGCGCTCGCCGGAGGTGACGCTTCCGGACGAGCGATACGGTGTCGTCTTTGTATTTCGCGTGTTCGACTCGGTGTCCTACGGACTGGTCATGGAGAGTTCAAGACCGGTGACGCCGGGAGATATAGTGCAGACCCCCTGATCGGACGCATCCTTGATCGACAGGGGGACGGCGCACTGGATTGATCTCTCGCTCGTCGACGGGCTTGGCCCCGTCGGTTACCGCTCCCTGCTTTCCGCATTCGGCCTCCCTGAGGAGGTGCTGACCGCAAGCAGAAGCCAGCTGGATCGGGTGGTCGGGCCTTCAATAGCGGAATCCATAAAGCGCAACGACCGTCAGGCTGCGGTCGAGTCGACGTTAGCTTGGCTCGATAGCTCCGATCATCATCTGCTTACCTTTGCCGATTCAGCCTACCCGCAGGTGCTGCTTGAGATTTCCGACCCACCTCCGGTGATCTATGTACGCGGCAGTCCGGAATGGTTATCCCGCCCTGCGCTGGCGATTGTAGGCAGCCGCAATTCCACCGGGCAGGGCCGAGAGAACGCCGAACAATTCGCAAGAATCCTGTCACAAGCAGGGCTGACAATTGTCAGCGGTCTCGCACTGGGTATCGACACCGCAGCACATCGAGGAGGGCTCGAAGGAAGCGGATCCACGATCGCGATAGTCGGCACCGGCGCAGATCGGGTCTATCCCCGAGCAAACGAACGACTGGCCGACGAAATTGCCTCGCGCGGTTCGTTGATCTCCGAATTTCCGCTGGGCACCCCGCCTGTCGCCGGCAATTTCCCGCGTCGCAATCGACTTATCAGCGGGATTTCAAGGGGTGTGCTGGTCGTGGAAGCTGCCGTTTCGTCCGGTTCGCTTATCACCGCAAGGCTAGCCGCGGATCAAGGACGTGAAGTCCTCGCCATTCCGGGATCCATTCACTCACCGCTCTCCCGCGGCTGTCATGCGCTGATCAAGCAGGGGGCGAAACTGGTGGAAAGCGCCCAGGATGTACTGGACGAAATGCGCGTCGACCTGCGGATTCCTCAGGCAGACGCAGGGGTACCGAACCCCAATATATCGGGGTCGAATGATGCTGTTCTACAATATATGGGCTATGACCCTTGTAACATAGACACTATTTCCGACCGCAGCCGCTTGACGCCCGCTGCGGTATCGGCGATCCTGCTGAGACTGGAGCTTGAAGGTGCAGTAGCAAGCCTTCCCGGAGGTTTGTACCAACGCATCCGCTAGGGGATCCGATACTCGCATGACGTCAATGTTCGAAGTCCTCGTATATCTGTTCGAGAATTACTACCAATCAGATGCGTATCCTGATCATGAAATTTTATCGCGGAAGCTTCACGCCGCGGGTTTCGAGAACGATGATATTTCCGAGGCACTGGATTGGCTGAAGGGCCTCGCCCGCACTGATGATCAGGAACTTCCGGATTCGTTGGACCTGGGTAAATCCTTCCGGGGATATACCACCGACGAGATATCCAAGATCACCACGGAAAGCCGCGGATTCCTTGCGTTCCTCGAAAGCGCCGGAATTCTGTCCGCTCTCTTGAGGGAAGTCATACTGGAGCGCGCAATGGCGCTTCCCGACGACGTCGTCGGTCTCGACAAGCTGAAAGTCATCGTTTTGATGGTGCTCTGGACCCGCCGGGGTAATGTCGACGCACTCATCCTTGATGAGTTGCTTCCGGACGGTGAAAAAAGGCAGATGCATTAGACTGCACCTGTTTTACAAGGAAATTCCCGTACTACGATATCGGTCACCCCCGACACCCGATTGCTTATCGGGCCGGGGTGCAAAGACCTGATTCTTGCCTCCCGGCGCGGCTTGCACTTATCATGCGCGCTCTTTACCGTGCCGGTTCTCGAGCACGGTTTGCCTGTTTCCGAGAACTCGACCGCATGGAATCAAATTTGATCACGATTGCAGCATCATTTGCTGCCAATGCGACTGACCGTTACGTTTTCCTTGCGGTTGCTGTACTGAGAGGGACCGACTTAAATGGGTAAGCAATTAATCATCGCTGAGAAACCCTCCGTCGCGAACGACATTTCCCGCGCGATCGGCGGCTTTACCAGACACGGCGATTATTACGAGAGCGACGAGTACGTTCTCTCCTCAGCAATCGGGCATCTCCTGGAAATCGCAGCTCCGGAAGAGTTCGAGGTAAAGCGTGGCAAATGGTCATTTGCGAACCTGCCGGTCCTCCCTCCTCATTTTGACCTTCGGCCGATCGAAAAAAATGAGGAGCGACTGAAACTCCTGGTCAAGCTGATCAAGAGAAAAGACGTAGACGGCCTGATAAATGCTTGTGATGCGGGACGAGAAGGTGAGCTGATTTTCCGCTACATCGTGCAGCACGCGAAAGCCACCAAACCGATTCAACGCCTGTGGCTTCAATCGATGACGCAGGGCGCAATCCAGGAGGGTTTCGAAAAACTGCGGTCCGATCAGGACTTGCTTGCACTGGCCGATGCGGCGAAATGCCGCTCGGAAGCGGACTGGCTGGTCGGGATCAATGGCACCCGTGCCATGACAGCTTTCAATTCGAAGGAAGGCGGGTTTTACCTGACGACCGTCGGACGCGTTCAAACGCCGACTCTCGCAATACTTGTCGAACGTGAACAACGCATCCGTGCTTTTCGCTCGCGCGACTTCTGGGAAGTTCACGCCCGGTTTGGTGCCAAAACGGGCGAATATCCGGGCAGATGGTTCGATCCGGAGTTCAAGAAGTCTGAGGATGATGCCGAACGTCGCGCCGAACGCCTCTGGGATGAAGCCAAGGCCCTTTCGATCGTATCGGAATGCGAGGGGAAGACAGGCAGTGTTTCTGAGGAGTCCAAACCGTCCACGCAACTTTCGCCGCTGCTCTTTGACCTGACGAGTCTTCAACGAGAAGCAAACAGCCGGTTTGGGTTCTCCGCGCGCAATACCCTTGGCCTCGCGCAAGCGCTGTATGAAAAGCATAAGGTCCTTACTTATCCCCGGACAGACTCGCGCGCCTTGCCTGAGGACTACTTGAGCACCATCAAAAAGACCTTGTCAGACGCGCTTGGAGGCGACGCAAAGCGATCGAAAGCCAAAGAAGCAACGGCTCAAGGTGAATATTCGGGATTCGCCTCAAAGATTCTCGCCGAAGGCTGGGTTAAACCGAACAAACGGATTTTTGACAACTCAAAGATATCCGATCACTTCGCGATTATTCCGACACTGCAGGCGCCAAAGCATCTCAGCGAACCCGAATCAAAAATATACGATCTTGTCGTGCGCAGGTTTTTAGCCGTTTTTTATCCTGCAGCCGAGTACCTCCAGACCACGCGCATCACACGTATTGAAAGCCACTCCTTCAAGACGGAAGGACGCGTTCTTGTCAGGCCAGGATGGCTGGAAGTCTATGGCAAGGCCGCTGCCGTGGAGGGTGAGCATCTCGTTGCCGCGGATCCTCAGGAGGCTGTCACCGCGCTGGAAACCAGAGCGGAAGCGCTACAAACGAAACCTCCCGCGCGATATTCGGAAGCGACTCTTTTGTCCGCGATGGAGGGTGCGGGCAAGTTGATCGAGGACGATGAGTTGCGTGAAGCAATGCAGCAGAAGGGCTTGGGTACAGCAGCAACGCGTGCGGCTGTAATCGAAGGCCTTATCCGGGAAGATTACGTCCACCGGAATATGCGTGAATTGGTGCCGACACCCAAAGCATTCTCCCTGCTATTTGCGTTGAAGCACTTTGGAATCGACGAACTTGTATCTCCGGAACTTACGGGGGACTGGGAATACAAGTTGAAGCAGATGGAACAAGGCAAGCTCGCCCGCGATGAATTCATGGGTCATATAACGGGAATCACCCGGGAATTCGTCGATAGAATAAAAAACGGGGACATTCCCGATACGGCTTTTTCCACCGTCGAAGCGCCCTGCCCGAAGTGCGGTGGCACCGTACAGGAAAACTACAGAAAGTTTCAGTGTCAAAAGTGCGACTTTTCTCTTTGGAAAGTCGTATCCGGGAGGGAATGGGCGCCGGAAGAAGTAGCAGAACTGATTCGAGACGGAAAAGTCGGGCCGATTACCGGCTTCAGAAGCCGTTTGGGTCGTCCGTTCGTGGCGACGATTCGGCTAAACGCCGAGAACCGACTGGAGTTCGACTTCGGGCAGGAACGGCTCGATGCATCGGGAGAACCCGAGAAGATCGACCTCACGGGCAAGGAACCTCTTGGGGCATGCCCGAAGTGCAAGTCCAATGTCTACGAACTGGACATGGCATATGCATGTGAGAAATCTCTCGGTCCGGCCAAAACCTGTGATTTCCGGTCTGGAAAGATCATTCTGCAAAGACCGATAGAACGGGAACAAATGGTGAAACTCCTCACCACCGGACGAACTGACTTGTTGCCCAAGTTCATTTCGAAAAAGGGCCGCCCTTTTTCCGCATTTCTAGTAAAAGGCGCGGACGGGAAGGTGAGTTTTGAGTTTGCACCCAGAGCCGCAAAAAAAGCGGTGGTGCAAAAAACCGAGAAGCCCGAGACAGAGACGGTTTCAAAGTCCGAAGCCAAGAAACCTGTCGCGAAGAAATCAGTCAAAGTCGCCAAGAAAAAGGCTGCAAAGAAAAAGTCCGCTAAAGCAGGCTGATTTCACCGTTCAATATTGTTCTGGATCGTCATCTCGCGCACAAAAGTTTTACCCGGGTCTGCGTATCAGGCCTGGGTAAGCATATTCTTCGTTTTATCGTGATTCCTCTCGGGTTGCCTGCCGAGACAAGGATCAAATTTAGGGAGCCACTGAACAAGGGGGCTACGCCCCCTCGTAACTCCCCCATCTCAGAGGGAACGCTGAACCTTCAAGCCTCGAAATTGGACTTGATCAGTGATTCCTTAGGAGTCCCGCCTCAGCCTCTACAGCTTGATCCGGACGAACGAGCCGGTAAATCCTTAAACCAAGACACCACCCACCCGTACCAAGCGTTTCGGCCTCGTCATCAACAGATAAGGCTTGGGTCACTGTTTGTCTCGCGTAATCGCAGAAACCGGTAGCGACTTGTCCAATGTTTTCAAGGGTGACCCCACCCCCTCGATATAGGAAAGGCCCCCTTCATTTTTGAAATCGCTTGGGCCGGGGTTATATAAATTTCTCATCGGCATGCGGGTACATAGCGCGATGCGACTTCCGGTCAGCTTAAAGGGCAGCGTTCAGATCTGCCACATGGCAAAGTAAAATAATCAATAAAAGTAACAAAATCGTCATTAATGCACAAAAGTGGCGAAAATGATATGTAAGTCCCCCACAGCGGATGTATAACCTTAATCGGT
>CAMBSA010000030.1 GCA_945869935.1 Bordetella parapertussis
AAGACGCCCTCGTTCTTCCAGTGCAAATGCCCGAAGTGCGGCTCGGACGCGCGGCGCGAAACCGACACCATGGACACCTTCGTGGATTCGTCCTGGTATTTCTTTCGCTACGCGAGCGCCGGCGCATCGACGATGGTGGACGCGAACGCGGACTACTGGATGCCGGTAGACCAGTACATCGGCGGCATCGAGCACGCAATATTGCACCTCTTGTATTCGCGCTTCTGGACCAAGGTGATGCGCGACCTTGGCCTGACCAGGGTGAACGAACCCTTCACCAACCTGCTCACCCAGGGCATGGTACTGAACGACATCTACTCGCGCCGCGCAGGTGAAGGCCGCATCACCTACTACAACCCCGCCGAGATCGACGTATTGACGGATGCCGACGGCAAGCGCACCGGATCGATCCTGCGCACGGATGGCAAGCCGGTGGACTGGGGCGGCATCGGCACCATGTCCAAATCGAAGAACAACGGCGTGGACCCGCAGGCGCTCGTAGATGAATTCGGCGCCGACACCGCGCGCTTTTTCATGATGTTCACCAGCCCGCCCGAGCAGACGCTCGAGTGGTCGGACGCGGGCGTGGAGGGTTCCTACCGATTCCTGCGGCGGGTGTGGAACTTTGCCCAGCAAAGCCGCGATCAGGTGCGCACCGTCTCGGCATCGGGCAAGGGCGGTGCATTCCCCGCGGATTTTGCCAAGGCACAGCCGAAACTTGCCGCGGTCCGCCGAGAAGTCCACGGCGTGCTCAAGCAGGCGACCTACGACATCGAGCGCAAGCAGTTCAACACCGTCGCGTCCGCTTCGATGAAGCTGCTCAATGCGCTGCAGGACGTCTCCGGCGCGGAGGCCTCGCAGGTGCTGCACGAGGGCCTGGGCATCCTGATCCGCGTGCTCTACCCGATCACCCCGCATATCGCGCACGGACTGTGGGCCGATCTCGGCTACGCGGGCGACCTGATGGACGCCGCCTGGCCGGAGGTCGATCCGGTTGCGCTGGAGCAGGACGAGATCGAGCTCGTGGTGCAGGTGAACGGCAAGCTGCGCGGCCACATCCAGGTGCCCAAGGCGGCCGACCGCGCGGCGATCGAGGCGATTGCGCTGACTCACGATGCGGTGCTGCGGCATCTGGAGGGCAAGACGCCGAAGAAGGTGATCGTGGTTCCCGGCCGTCTGATCAATGTAGTAGTGTGACCGCCGTGCGCGCCACCCGTTTCCCAGTCTCCCTTCTCCTGATTGCCCTGCTCGCCGGCTGCGGATTTCAGCTCCGCGGCCAGGCGAACCTGCCGTTTTCCACCTTCTATCTTCCCCCGACCGGCGGCCTGATGGTCGAGTTGCGCCGCAACGTCGCCGCGGGCACGCAAACCAAGCTGGTGACGGATACGAAGGAAGCCGAAGCAGTATTCGCCCTGCTGCATGAAATCCGCGAGAAAGTGATCCTGTCGCTCGACACCAACGGCCGTGTGCGCGAATTCCAGTTGCGCTACAAGGTGGGCTTTCAGGTGACGAACCCGAAGGGCGGCACGTTCATCGAGCCGAGCGAGATCTACCTGACCCGCGACGTAAGCTTCAACGACTCGCAGATACTCGCCAAGGAGGCTGAGGAAGGCCTGCTCTACCGCGACATGCAGACCGACATGGTTCAGCAACTGGTCCGACGGATCGCCGCCTCGAAGCTGCGCGCGCCGGATTGACCGTCGCTCGTCTCTTGCAAGGGGCATCGTTGATTCCCTTCTACCGCCAAGAAAAGCAAAACCAAAACCGGAAGGCTTCGGAACGGGGAGGGCGGGAGAACCCGCCCTCCCTTTGCCGCATAAATCGCGGCAAAGGCTTTAAGACTTACGAACACGAAGGGCGATGCCCTGCGCGTAGCCCCTCCCACCCCGGCAAAGCCCGCATCGAGCGGGCTTTGTTTCGTGTCCGTGGTGCCTTTCTTGGCGGCCTTGGCGTCTTGGCGCCTTGGCGGTAATCAGAAAATCATGCATGCTCGAACCACTCATGAAGGACACCCTCCTTGCCTGATCTCCGCCTCGAACAGCTCGACGCCCATCTCGCCAAGCAGCTCGCGCCGCTGTATGTGATTCACGGCGACGAGCCGCTGCTCTCGCTCGAGGCGGCGGATGCGATTCGCAAGCGCGCCCGCGCTTCCGGTTTCACCGAACGCACGGTGATGGTCTCCGAGCGCGGCTTCAAGTGGGGCGAACTGCATGCGGCGGGCGCCTCGATGTCGCTCTTTGGCGACAAGAAGATCATCGAGTTGCGCATTCCCACTGGGAAACCCGGCACCGAGGGCGCAGAGGCGATCAAGTCCTACACGGAATCGCTCTCCCCGGACACACTCACCATTGTCAGCCTGCCCAAGCTGGATCGCTCCGGGCAGGAGTCGGGCTGGTTCAAGGCGCTCGGCCGCGTCGGCCCGGTGATTACCATCTACCCGGTTGACCGCGCGCGGCTGCCGGAGTGGATCTCCTCGCGGCTCGCCCGGCAGAAACAACGCGCCAACCGCGAGACGCTGGCTTTTCTTTCCGATTGCGTCGAGGGCAATCTGCTCGCGGCGTTTCAGGAAATCCAGAAACTCGCCTTGCTGCTGCCCGAAGGCGAACTCGATTTCGAGTCGGTGCGCGCGGCGGTCCTGAATGTGGCGCGCTTCGATGCGTCCCAACTCTCGGAGGCGATGATTGCGGGCGACCTCACCCGCTTTGCCCGTGTGCTGGACGGCCTGCGTGCGGAGGGCGAAGCGGCGCCGCGGATGGTCTGGCTGGTGGCGGAAGAACTCCGCGCGGTCGCCCGGGTTCAGACCGGGCTCAGCGCCGGCCGACAGTTACCCGACCTTTTTCGCGAAAACCGCGTATGGGGCGAACCGCGCCAGCGCGCCGTTGCCGCGGCCGCCCGCCGGCTGCCGGCGGAAGCGCTCCAGTCAGCCCTTACTCACACGGCACGCATTGAGCGCGTGTCAAAAGGCGTGGCCAGAGGCGACGCCTGGGACGAGCTTCTCGGACTGGGACTATCGCTCGGCGCGAGTCCCGCGAGCCGTGCCGCCAGTCCCGCCCGGACCGCCGGGCCAGCAAGGAGAGCGTAGTAGAATCAAGGGCATGAACCAGACTGCGACCCCCGCTTCCGTGCGCATCGCCGATATTCCTGCCTACATGCTGGATCTCGGCCGGCGCGCGCGCGCGGCATCGCGCCTGCTTGCGCGCGCCGACAGCGCCGCCAAGAACCGGGCACTGGCGGCGATCGCCGCGGCTCTGCGCGCGGATCGTGATGCACTTCTCGCCGCCAACACAAAAGACGTGGCGGCAGCGCGCGCCGCCGGCCGTGACGCAGCCTTCGTCGACCGCCTGACGCTGAGCCCGAAGACGATCGAGTCCATGGCCTCGGGCGTGGAGCAGGTGGCCTCGCTCCCCGACCCGGTGGGCGACATCAGCGAGGTGCGCGAGCGCCCCAACGGCATGAAGGTCGGCAGGATGCGCGTGCCACTGGGCGTGATCGGCATCATTTACGAATCCCGGCCCAACGTCACCGCGGACGCGGCGGCGCTGTGCATGAAGTCCGGCAACGCCTGCATTCTTCGCGGCGGCTCCGAATCGGTGCATTCCAATCAGGCGATCGCGCGCTGTGTGCATCGCGGCCTCGCCGAGGCCGGCCTGCCCGAGGACGCGGTGCAGGTGGTGGAGACGCCCGACCGATCCGCGGTGGGCGAACTGCTGCGCATGAACAAGTATGTGGACATCATCGTGCCGCGCGGCGGCAAGTCGCTGATCGAGCGCATCATGGCCGAATCGCGCATCCCGATGATCAAGCACCTCGACGGCGTGTGCCATGTGTACATCGACGACCGCGCCGACCCCGAGCTCGCGGTGAAAATCGCCGACAACGCCAAGACGCAGCGCTACGGCACCTGCAACGCGATGGAGACCCTGCTGGTGCACGAGGCGGTGGCCCCAAAGCTCCTTCCGCGCATCGCGGGCGAGCTCGCCGCGAAGGGTGTGGAACTGCGCGGCGATGACGCGGCGCGCGGACTGGTGGCCTCGATGAAACCCGCCACCGAAGATGACTGGTACGCGGAGTATCTCGCGCCTATCCTCGCGGTACGGGTGGTGCACGACATGGACGAAGCGATGGACCACATCGCCAAATACGGCTCGCAGCATTCCGAGGCGATCATCACCACCGACACCGCGCGCGCCGACCGCTTCCTGCGCGAAGTGGATTCGAGTTCGGTGATGGTAAATGCGTCGACGCGGCTTGCCGACGGATTCGAGTACGGCCTCGGCGCGGAAATCGGCATCTCCACCGACAAGCTGCACGCGCGCGGCCCGGTCGGGCTCGAAGGCCTGACTTCGCAGAAGTACGTGGTGTTCGGCAGCGGCCAGGTGCGCGAATAATTTTGATTGCCCACCGACTCCGCACGTCGCACGTCCTCCGCCTGTTCCGCGCCTGCCTGAAGCCTGCGCGAATTTCCGCGCCAAACGCGGCACGCTGCGTAAAGTCACGCCGTTGAATACCCTCAACCGCCCGCTCGGACTGCTCGGCGGCACCTTCGACCCGGTGCACAACGCACACCTGCGACTTGCGATCGAGTCTATCGAGTCTCTCTCTCTCGCGAGCCTGCGCTGGATACCCTCGGGCCGGCCCGGCCACCGCGGCGCGCCGGGTGCAAGCACTGATGCCCGGCTGGAGATGCTGCGCATCGCGACATCCGGCGAGGCCCGGTTCACGATCGACGACGCCGACGCGCGCGCCACCGAGCCAACCTACACGATCAACACGCTCGCCCGGCTTCGACGGGAACTCGGCGCCACGCTGCCGCTGGTGCTTGTCGTAGGCGCCGATCACCTGCTTGGCCTGCACACCTGGCACGAGTGGAAGCGGCTGTTCGATCATGCGCACATCGCGATTGCCCAGCGCCCCGGGCATGAAATTGCACGCGACGCCCTGCACCCCGAGGTCGGCGCCGAATACGACCGGCGGCTCGCATCGCCCGCGGCGCTTGGCGCCGCACCGGCCGGCGCGCTCACGGTTTTCCGGATGACGTCCCTTGATATCTCGGCCAGCGCGATACGGGAAGCGCTCGCCTCGGGCCGCAGCGCACGTTACCTGCTGCCCGACCCGGTTCTCGATTACATTGAAAAAAAGCGTCTCTACCAATGACCACTCCAAAGAAATCCCCTGCGAAGAAACGCGCGACTCCCGCCGCGAAAAAACTCGAGATGGCGATAGTCTCCTCCCTCGAGGACATCAAGGCGCGCGACATCGAGATCTTCGACGTGCGCCACCTCACCTCGATGTTCGACCAGGTGATCATCGCGACCGCGGAGTCAACGCGCCAGACCAAGGCGCTCGCCAAACACCTTCGCGACACGGTCAAGGACCTCGGCAGCAAGGTCTACGGCGTCGAGGGCGAGGACAGCGGCGAATGGGTACTGATCGATCTTGGCGATACGGTGGTGCACATCATGCAACCCGCGGCGCGCGAGAACTACAACCTCGAGGAACTCTGGGACCATCCCAAACCAAAGCTGTCGCGCAAGCGCCCGGTGGCCGACGCCGACGCCACCGAAGATTGAGAAAGACCGGGCTTGCGGCCCATCCGCTGCGCGGATGAAGATCTCCATCGTCGCCGTCGGCATGCGCATGCCCGCCTGGGTGGATGAGGGCTTTGCCGAGTATTCGAAGCGCATGCCGCCGCGGATGCCGCTCACCCTAACCGAGGTGAAACCCGAGCCGCGCGCCGAGGGCAAGCCGGTTGCGCGGATGATGGAGGCGGAGGCCGAGCGCATCCGCGCCGCGTTGCCGCGCGGCTGGGCGACGGTTGTGCTCGATGAACACGGCCGCGACATGGACACCCTGGCGCTCGCAAAATACCTCGATCGCGCCCAGGGCGACGGTCGCGACCTCGCCTTCGTGATCGGCGGGCCGGACGGGCTTGCGCCGGAGTTCAAGAAAGAGGCGCAGATGCTGCTGCGCCTGTCCTCGATGACCCTGCCGCACGGCCTCGCACGGGTGCTGCTGGCCGAACAGTTGTATCGCGCCGTATCGATTCTCGGCAATCACCCGTACCATCGCGAATAGACGGAGGAACCGATGCTGTTCGCGAAAGACACCCGTGTGTACCTCGCCTCGCGCAGTCCGCGACGGCGCGAACTGCTGCGCCAGATCGGCGTGGGCTTCGAATACCTGCCCTTGCGCGGGAGACTGCCACGCGGGCCGGATGTCGACGAATCCGTGTTGCCCGGCGAATCGCCCGAGGTGTACGTCCGCCGGGTGAGCCTCGCCAAGGCCAACACCGGCTGGTCACTAGTGGCCAAACGCGGCCTCGCGAAGCTCCCGGTGCTCGCCGCCGACACCACCGTCTGCCTGGGCGATACGATCTACGGCAAGCCGACGGACACCGCCGACGCCGCGCGCATCCTCGCGGAGCTCTCCGGCACCGTCCACAAGGTGCTTACGGCGGTCACGCTGCGTTTCGAGCTCAACATGGAGACCGCGCTCAGCGTATCCACCGTGCGGTTTCGCGCCCTGTCGGAGGACGACATCCGGCGCTATGTGGACACCGGCGAGCCGATGGACAAGGCCGGCGCCTACGGTATCCAGGGACTCGCCGCCGTCTTCATCGAGGAACTGCAGGGCAGCTACACCGGTGTCATGGGTCTGCCGCTTTACGAAACCGCAGAGCTGCTGACCCGGATCTCCGCAACGGGCGTGCGATGAAAGAAGACATACTCATCAATTGCACCCCGCAGGAGACACGCGTCGCGGTGATCCTGAACGGCGTGGTGCAGGAACTGCACGTCGAGCGTTCGGCCAGCCGCGGCATCGTCGGCAATATCTACGTCGGCAAGGTCGCGCGGGTGCTGCCCGGCATGCAGTCGGCGTTCATCAACGCGGGCCTGGACCGTGCCGCCTTCTTGCATGTGGCCGACATCTGGGAGGAGCGCAGCAACGGCGCGCCGACCCGGCCTATCGAGCACATCCTCTCCGAAGGCCAGTCGGTATTGGTGCAGGTGATCAAGGATCCGATTGGCACAAAGGGGGCGCGGCTTTCGACCCAGATATCGATCGCGGGACGGCTACTGGTCTACTTGCCGCACGACCCGCATATTGGCATCTCGCAGCGAATCGAGGACGAGGCCGAGCGCAAGAGCCTTAAGGAAAAGCTCGAGCAGATACGCCCCGCCGACGAGACCGGCGGCTATATCGTGCGCACCGTGGCGGAGACTGCGTCGGAGGCCGACCTCGCCGCGGACGTGCGCTACCTGCGCAAGCTCTGGCACGATATCCGTGCGAAAGCACTCACCTCCGGCGCGCCGAGCCTGCTCTATCAGGACCTGTCGCTCGCCCAGCGGGTGCTGCGCGATTTCGTCAACGAAGACACCGCCCGCGCGATCATCGACTCGCGCGAGAACTTCCAGAAGCTCACGGCCTTCGCCACCGAGTACATGCCCAACATGCTGGCTCGCCTGGAGCACTACACGGGCGAGCGGCCGCTGTTTGATCTCTACAGCGTGGAAGAAGAGATCCAGCGCGCCCTTGCGCGCCGCGTCGAGCTCAAGTCGGGCGGCTACCTGATCATCGACCAGACCGAGGCCATGACGACCGTCGACGTGAATACCGGAGGCTTCGTCGGCGTGCGCAGCTTCGATGACACGATATTCAAGACCAACCTCGAGGCGGCGCAGGTCATCGCGCGGCAGCTTCGGCTGCGCAACCTCGGGGGCATCATCATCATCGACTTCATCGACATGGAAACCCCCGAGCACCAGGCGGCGGTGCTGGCGGAATTCAACAAGGCGCTCGCGCGCGACCGCACCCGGATGACGGTCAACGGCTTCACCCAGCTCGGGCTGGTGGAGATGACGCGCAAGCGCACCCGCGAATCGCTCGAACATGTGCTGTGCGAGCCCTGCCCGACCTGCCAGTCGCGCGGCGTGATCCGCACAGGGCGCACCGTCTGCTACGAAATCCTGCGGGAGATCCTTCGCGAGGCGCGCCAGTTTCGCGACGCGCGCGAATTCCGCATTCTTGCCTCGCAGGGCGTGATCGACCTGTTCCTGGAGGAGGAGTCGCAGTCGCTTGCGATGCTCGGCGACTTCATCGGGAAACCGGTTTCGATGCAGGTCGAGTCGAGCTACACTCAGGAACAGTACGACATCATTCTCACCTGATTTCCCCATACGAGACCATGGCCAAGGGCGGACTGTCGGACAAGGAAGCAGCGCTGATCGCGGAAGCGCGCGCCGCGATCGCGCGCAAGGCGGCCGACGATGCGGCAAAACGTGCCGCAGCCTCCGGGCAGGTACCGGCCACACGTGCCTCACCCGCACCAGCCGCCGTTCCGCCGCTTGCGCCCACCACCACGCCAGCCCTCGAAGCGCAGCAGTCCGATTCGGCCCGCCCCGCGAAAGCCGATCCGACGGTGATCGCGGCACGCATCGCGGCGATGATGGAAGCCGAGCGTGAGCAGACGATGCGCCGCAAGCAGAAGATGAAACAGACCGGCACCGTGATCGTCATCATCGGCTTCGTGCCGGTGATCCTCTGGGCCGCGTTCAAGCTGATCGCGCAGCTTATGGGCCGCTGAACCCGCGACCGGCCTGGCTGGAGGCGGCCGGGGAATCTACCTGCCAGCGCGTCCCATCGAATAGAACTCGTCGTTCGGTCGCATGCCGATCAGGTTCGCCATCCGGTTCGAAAGCGCGAAGAACGCGGCAACCGCGCCGATGTCCCAAATGTCCTCGTCGGAAAAGCCGTGGCCGCGAAGCACGTCGAAATCCGCATCCTCGATCGCGTGTGATTCGCAGGCGACCTTGAGTGCAAAGTCCAGCATCGCCTTCTGGCGGGGCGTGAGGTCCGCCTTGCGGTGATTGACCGCCACCTGGTCGGCGATCATCGGATTCTTTGCCCGGATGCGCAGGATCGCTCCGTGGGCGATCACGCAGTACGGGCACTGGTTCGCACCCGAGGTCGCGACCACGATCATCTCGCGCTCGGCCTTGGTCAAACCGCTTTCCTTATCCATCAGCGCATCGTGATAGGCAAAAAACGCGCGGAATTCCTCCGGCCGGCGCGAGAAGGCGTGAAAAACGTTCGGAATGAACCCGGCCTTCTCGCGTACCGCGAGCATGCGCTCGCGCAGGTCGGCGGGAAGCTCATCCAGCGCCGGTGTGTCAAAACGACTCATCGGCGTAGAGAACGCAGGTGAGGGGGCAGATGAAGGAGTTTTCGCGGTCATGGGATTATGCAATCATTGGCGCTGTTTACCCGGGAGGCGGACGCGGAGCATCCGCGACAGCCCCCCGACTTGGGCGAGCCTGGGGAAATATGTATTGTGCAGTTCCTCATTCAATAGCCGGCCCTGATTCATTCTAGCCCACGCAATATCCGCGACAGCAGCATCAGCAGCCGAAAAACAAGCGACCGAATCCCCAGCGAAATTTCCCACGGAGACCCGTAATGAACGACCGCGCCAAATTCGACAATCCCGATCTTGAAAGCCTGCTGCCCGAAGTGCAGTTCTCGCGTCGCGGCTTCATCGCCTCCAGCCTCGCCGGCGGCTTCGCCCTTGCCGCCGGCCCGGTGATGGCGCAGACGGTGATCACCACCCCCGTCCACGGACTGGATGCCGCCGACGTGAAGATTCCCGTGGCTGACGGCTCGCTGCCTGCCTATGTGGCAGCGCCGAAGAAGCCGGGCAAATACCCGGTAGTAATCGTCATCCCCGAAATCTGGGGCATGCACGAGCACATCCGGGATGTCACCCGCCGGGTGGCCCTGGCAGGCTACTACGCGATCACGCCCGAACCCTATTTCCGCCAGGGCGATCTGACCAAGATTGCCAACATCCAGGACGTGGTCAAAGGCGCGAACGCGCTCGCCGATTCGGTCATGCTTCGCGACCTCGATGCATTGGTCGAATGGGTCGATGGACAAGGCAAAGCCAACGGCAAACGGATCGGCATCACCGGCTTCTGCCGCGGCGGACGCACCACCTGGATGTTTGCCGCGCACAACGCCCGCGTCAAGGCGGGCGTGGCCTGGTACGGCGGCCTGTCGCCGGTCCCGGAGACGATGCCCCTGACCCCGATCGATGTTGCCGGCAAGCTGAACGCGCCGGTGCTCGGCCTGTACGGCGGCGCCGACCAGGGCATTCCGCTTGACCTGGTCGAGCGCATGCGTGCCGCGCTATTTGCCTTTGGCAAGGAAAAGGAATCGATCATCCACGTCTATGACGGCATGCCGCACGCCTTCAACGCCGACTACCGCCCGAGCTACCGCAAGGAAGCGGCACAGGACGGCTGGAAGCGCATGCTCGCCTGGTTCAAGAAGCACGGCGTCTGATCCCGGGACTCGGCAACAAAAATGCCCGGCTTCTGCCGGCTTCTTAATTGG
>CAMBSA010000031.1 GCA_945869935.1 Bordetella parapertussis
GCCAAGCGGACCGTCCCCGCTCGCGGCTGCGACGCGCTGGCGCAGCACCGAGAGCGCATCGCGCAGCGTGGTCGGGCGCGCGAGCAGGTCCTGCTCGAGCCGGTCGTGCGATAGTCGCAACAGGTAGAGTCGCTTGGTCACGCGTTCGATGTGGTCTTCGAGGTAGGCGTTCACCTCCGACATGCGCCGCAGCCGCGTCTGCCATGAGCCGCTGAACTCGCCGCACAGCAGCACCAGCATCAGACCGCCGAGAAAATACAGCTTGGGAATTTCGGTCTCGAGTGCATTGGGCGTGTACCCGTACCAGCCTCCGAAGAGGATCGCCGCCGCACCGCTGCCCATGAGCACGCCGTAGCGCTGCGCGATCAGCACCGGGCCGAGCCATACCCAGGGGAACTGCGCCTTGATGAAAAACGGGTCCTCGGGTGAGGCCCAGAAGCCGAAGCCAATCGCGATCAGGGTAATCACGACGGTTTCCACCCATTGCCAGGCTGTGCGCGAGCGCGCCTTCATCCACTTGAGGCTGAAGCGTCCGCGGCCGGCGGACGGATCGTCGCGCGATCCGTCCTTCGCGGCGTGGACGTCGGCCGAGCCGCTGCCGCCTGTGCCTAGCAACGGCATGCGCGCCTTTGCGTCACGATTTCAGCGGGGCGGGCACAGCGCAGCATGTCACGCGAGCCGCTACTCGATTCGCGCGCTTGCAAGCAGATCGCGGATCAGCTTCTGCGCCACCGCCGACAGCGCCTCGCGGCTCCAGCCGGATTTCGCGCCGACCGAACTCCACACCACGCTTCCGTCCGTGAGATCAATGATCTGCAGCGCAAGTCCCACCGCCGGCTCGCCATCGACGCCAACCTTGTAGCGCCATTCATCCACCGCGCCGGTGAGCGCGTAGCGGGCGCCGGATTCGCGCGCCCATTTCTGCGCGTCGACCTGCACGCGGCGCTCGGCCGGATCGAACACCGTCTCGGGATTGAGCGCGGCAGGGTAGCGGGTGAGGCTCGCCACGCCGCGCGCGCGAAGCAGGGTCTCGGCGATCGCTTCCGCACGCAGGCCCGCCTGCGGAACATCAGTGTGGTTGGCAATCGGCAGCAGCGCCCACTTCGCATCGCGCGGCATCGATGCGCCCGGGGAGTGGTCGATCACCGAGCAGGAGGCGAGCAGCGTGGCGGCGAGCGCAATTGCGAGGGCAAGGATTCGGGTTGTCATTTCTGCGTGCTCCCTAGAAGCGATCGAAAAAGTACTGGTACCGAAGACCGACTTCGCGAATCGCGAGGTTGGTGCCCGCGCCGCCCTTGCTGCGCGACGAATAGATCGAGAGGTAGTCCTGTCCGAACAGACTGCCGCCTGCGCCGAGCAGCCAATTGTAGCCGCTGCCCGTGATCGAATTGACGCTGCGGCCGATATCGCCGAAGGGTCGGATGCCGCGTCCGTAGCGCTCGCGCATGTCCATGCCGAAACCGGTGGAGATGCCCCAGGTCTTGGAGCTTTGCGGCAGGAAGAAATTGCCCGCGGGGATCACTGCGGCCGGGTTGAGTTCGGCGGAACGCGCATCCGTTGCATCGGCCGTCTCGTAGTGCGACAGCGCCCGGGTGAGGCGCACGTTCCAGTCGGGGTATTCGCTGCGGATGCGATGGCCGGCTTCGATGAACAGGCCGCGGCCGGTGCCGACCCAGGTCTCCTGCTGGGTGTGGAAGCGCGCACCCCAGGCGCGTGCGCTCAGGTACTCGCGTTTCGACATGTTCCATTGCCCGGCGAGGCTCGCCTCGTCCTTGTGTCCGCCGACATAGAGCGCCAGCGTCTCGCCGGCGCGCTCGCGCATCGACAGCGCCGCGCTGGCCGACACGCGCTCACCCAGCGGCCGGTTGTGGGAGAGTTTGACCGTGGTGAAGTCCGATACGCCCGAGCGCTGCCCGAGGCTGAGTTCGGTGTCGCCGCGGTCGTGGCGCAGCAGCGCGGATACGCTTACCGCGCGGTCGGTGCCGGGGACGCCGGTGAACTGGGCCGGGTCGGTGGTGCGCTGGTGCAGCACCACGAGCTGCGTGGACAGGCGCAGCTTCGGGCTGAGCCAAACCAGCGCGCGCACGCCGCGTTCGCGACCCTTGAGCACGCCGCGCTCGACGAGCTTGTCCTCGAATACCACGCTCGATGCCGAGGCGAGCAGGTCGGTGGCAAGCCGAAGGTGGATCTCGTCTTCAAAGGGCGATTTTTCCTGCGCGGCAAAGCCCAGTTGCTGCGCGAGCCGTAACTGCTGCGTCTCGCGCGCCGCGTCGATGCGCGCGAGCGTCGGGAGCGAATCGGCCTAGGTCTCGAGAAGTTTGTTCAGGGCGTCGGTGTCGCGGCGTTCGATCGCAAGGCTCACCTCCGCCCAGGCGGGCGCGGCGAACTTGCGGCCGTAGGCGTTCCAGCGCCAGGCGCGCGCGGCTTCGTTGCTCTCGGTGGAGATCGCCCAGGCGAGCACGAGCTCGCGCACCGCGGCATCGCGCGAGAGAGCGGTAACCTGCGCGGTAACCTGAGCGGTAACCTGCGCGGGGGCGTCCGCGGTGCCTGCGTCGTCTTTCCCGTCCTTCGACGGCGCGGCGTCGCCCGCGCGGTCCTGGCGCAGCACATGGCGGATCGCGGCGAGGCTCGGGTCGCCCGGGGCGAACTGCGTCACCAGACGCACGTAGGCGATCAGGCGTTCGCGGTCCTTCGTGACGGTCTTAGGGTCGGGGGTGCGGCGTACCGTCTCCCAGGCGTGGCGGCGCATGCGAAGCGCCATGCCTTCCTCGCCCGCGGCCTCGAGCGTGTCGGCATAGCTCATCAGCCAGAGGTAGTCGCCGGATTTCGCTTTCGCCTGGCGGCGGAAGTAGGCGAGTGCCTGCCGCGGTTCGCCGAGCGTAAGCCATGCGGCGCCGAGCGGGTCCAGCAGTTCGGGCGCATCGCGTTGCACGGGCGTAATCGAGGCGACCTCGCGGCGCAACTCGGCATTCATCTTGCCGTCGATCAGGAACCAGAGAAAGCCCGAGCGCTGTTCCCTATCCTGCGGCGCGAGGCGTATCGCGTAACGCCAGTCGGCGAGCGCGCCGCTGCGATCGCCGTCGGCGGCACGGAACGTGGCACGCTGGGTGAAGAAGTAGCGGTTGTCGTTGAACAGTTTTTCGTCGCTCGGCGCGATTGTGGCGTAAAGCCGGCGAAGCGCATTGCGGTCACCGAGCGTGGTACGAAGCTCGACCGCCAGCGTCAGCGCCTGCACGTTGCGGTGCCTTTGCCAGCCGGCTTCGGCCACGCGTGCGGCTTCCAGCGGTTGCGTCGAGCGCAGCAGCAGCACCAGGCGCAGCAGATCGTTCGATTCGGGCTTGTCGCCGGCGGCGAGCAGCCGGTAGGCTTCGCGCCCGACCTCGTCCTCCTGCAGTTCCCAGGCGAGATCGCCGAGCAGCCGCCAGTAGGCCTCGTTGCTTACTGGCACCTGCGCGCGGCGTCCGGCGAGCAGGGCGAACGCACCGGGGAGGTCGGCGCGCGAGAGCTTGAGCGTGGCGAGTGACACGAGGCGTTCGGGACTTGCGCCGGTGGCGGCGATCAGGCGTTCGTAGGCCGCGATCGCCGCGTCGATGCGGCCGGCACGCTCATTCAGCAGCGCAAGCTGCTCGAGCGCCACCGCATTGGCGCGCCGCCCGTAGTAGTCCTCGAAAAATCCGATGCCCGCATCCACCTCGCCCGCGGCTTCGAAGGTGTCGACCAGTTGCACGAGTTCCGCTCGGGTGAGGGCGCGCTGCGTGATCACATGACGCCAGGCGAACAGCAGGCTCTCGTAGTCGAACAATCCCGGCGCAAGCCGAAGCACCGACTGATACGCCGCATCGCGGCCGGTGAGTTTTGCGAGTTGCACCCACTGGCGCAGCGCCTCCTGCGGCTGGCCCGACCATTCCGCCACCTGCGCCAGGCGCTCGCGCCAGCGCAGGTCGCCCGGCCGCTGCGCGACCGCGGCCTCCGCCACCCGGTAGGCATCCTTCAGGTTGGAATTGCCCAGAAAGACCTCAAAGGCGAGGTTGTAGAGCTCCTCGTCGTAGGGGCGAAGCGGCGCGGCCTTGCCCGGCGCGGCGGCGGGCGGTGCTGCCTGCGCATGGGCCGTTCCGATCAGCAGGTCGCCGAGCACGGCCACAAGGCGGGCGGCGGGCGACGGGCTCGCCGCCTCCGACAGCCTGAGCAATCTGCGCATGTAGAACTGCGCGCGGGCAGGATTGCCCGCACCGAGCGCAAGTCTCGCGAGAAAGAGCAGGGTGGCATCGTCGCCCTCGAGTTCGCCGATGTTGGCTTCCGCGAGTGCCAGCGCTTCGGCGGGCTTGTTGCCCGCCTGCAGCGCGGCGACCGCGGCGCGGTAGTACTCGCGGCGAAGCGCGGGCGTGTCGGCACGCTTGCGGGCGATCAGCAGCAGTTCGGAGGCGGCGGTGTATTCGCCGGCGCCTAGCGCGGTCTGCGCGGCCTCCGCGATCACCTCCGGCGCGAGGGCCGGGGCGGAGCTTGCGATCCGGTCGGTGTACAGGCGCGTTGTCGCGCGCGCGCCGACAGCGCGCGCTTCGCGCAGCAGAAACAACAGATCCGTCTGGGACCAATTCTCGCTCGCCATTCGAGAGAGCCGCGAGGCGAGAAGGCTGCGCGCCTCGGCGTCCGGCCTGCCCCAGGCCTCGTTGCGGCCCATGCGGTAGTCGAGCATCAGCGCGCGGCGGCGAAGTGCTTCGTGCGGACCGGCGGCGATTTCCGCGGTCAGTACGCGTGCAGCGGCGGGTTCGCGAAGCAGGTATTTCTTTTCTGCCAGCAGCAGGCGCAGTTCCGCGTTGTGCGGATCGGTGCGGATCAGGCTGGTGAGGTAGTTCGCGGTGAGTTCGTCGTTGCCGTTGTCCTTGCGGACCTGCTCGAGCAGGGTCTGTTTCGGAAAGAGCAGCGCGAGCAGCACCGCGACGAGCACGGTGATACCGAGCAGCCCCCAGATCGAGAGGATGCGGACGCGTTGCGGCTCAGCGCCGGCACCGAACCGAAATCGTCTCTGTTCCATTCGTCTTCAACTGGAAGGCAAGCGTGCCCGTCGCGGCAGGCGATGCGGGCGCGATCGCGCGGCCGCCCGCGAGCACCTCACAACCGGTTACGGCGCCGAGCGAAAACGCGAGCGGCATGTGGCCGTTGAGCGTGAACGCCAGGCCGTCCGCGGTGGAGGACAGCGCGCTGATGCGCGCATTGGCCTCGGCAAGCCATGGCCGGGTTGTCGCCGCGGGCGAAAGCCTGATCCGTGCCTCGCCGCCGGCGAGATGCAGGTAGCGCTCGCCCTCGTGGTCGGCATGTCCTGCAATATTGCTGCTCGCGGCGAGATCGGGGAAGCCGGCCGAGACCGGCAGGCGCAGGGTGCGCAGATCACCTGCGCCGCGCACGATCCATTCCGGCTGCTCCGACACCAGGTTGCGCGAGACGGTCAATCGCATGAAGTCGATCGCCTTCGCCGCATACTCCGATGCGTAGATGTTCATCACCTTCTGCTCGAGCGCCCAGCGATACACCTTGTGCAGAGCGGTGATCGAGGCGCGCTTGCTCGCCGCGTACGTGTGGTAGTAGATGTTGATCGGCTTGAGCCGGCGCGGCCGTTCGGTGAGCTCGAAGGTCTCGATCACGCGCTCGAAGCCGTAGAAGGGGCCGGTCCAGAGGTTGGTGTAGACGTTCTCGTTCTGGTTCGGCGCGTACACCTGGAACCACTCGCCCTTGCGCAGGCCGATCGGGGCCACCAGCGACAGCGTGGGCGTGGCGCGGGTGATCAGGGTTTCGCCGCCGTTCATGTTGAACACGCCGGCCCCGTAGGCCTGTTCGACCGAGTCCGCGCCGGGATCACAGTCGCCGGTCCAGAGGAACACCCGCGCGACCTTGCCCGGCGGCGCGAGACGGCGGTTGATGTAGCCGAGCGAACCGTTCACTTCGCGCGTGATGTCGAAGGTGTAGCCGGGGATGCTGAGGTTGTAGTTCTCCGCCGACTTGTCCTCGGGCGCCTTGCCGGACCGGGATTCCGCACGGCCCCATTTGAACGGGTGAGAGTACGAGTGGCTCGCGATCTCGACATTGGCCAACGCGAAGATGCGCTTTGCGATCGCCTCGAGCGCGGGCGAGTCCTTCGGGTACAGGCCGTCGGGGGACATCTCCGCCTCGATCACCGATATCGTGCTCGGCACGCGATACTTCTCCAGGAATTCGCGCAACATCACCTCGCCCGCGAAGGGCGCGCCCCGCACTTCCGCGCGCGACCGAAAGCCGTCGCCGTCCACATGCACCAGCATCAGCCGGCGGCCGTTCTCGGTGGTGACATCCGGCGCGGGCATCAGAGGCAGCGCGAGTGCCTCGCGAAGGAAACCGATCGGGTTCATCACCCAGCGCACGCCCTGGTCGCCGGGCAGGCTGTAGATCGCGAACGGATACACCGCGTAGCCGCCCCAGGGCATGATCGCCGCCGGTTCCATCACCTCGCCGCGCTCGCTTTTCACCCGGACGAGCGGCGTGCCGCCGCTGGCTTCGAGCGCATAGAAGGCGGAGCGGTCGGGCACCGGCTTGACTTCGTAGCCCGCCAGCGGCGAAAGCACTTCGGCCGCAAGTCGTCGCGGTGAGGCGGTGGCGTTGGAGGATTTGAGTCCATATAGCCGCGCGAGTCCTTCGCCGACCGGCGCGCCGAAGCCGCCGAATACCGCGACCTTCACGCCCTGCGCGATCGCGGAGGCGATGAATTCGCGCGCCTTCGGCGAGGTATTGTCGCCGCGAAGCCAGGCGACCACCCCGGCATAGCGGCCGGCGAGCGGATGCGCGGGCATCTCGCCGCTGGTGGCCAGATGTTGCACGCCGTAGCCAAGCCAGTTGAGCGGCATGTCGATCAGCCGGTGCGCCTCCTCGGTGCGAAGCGAAATGCCCCCGGGGCTCGGGTCATAGAGCACCAGCACATCGCGCGGCATGACCTCGATCCGGCCGACGCCGATCGCGTCCAGGTCCGGATTGCTCACCCACGGCGTGAAGCCGAGTGCATCGATCTTCTTCGCGGTGTCGCGCGCAAGTGCGCGATCGGCGGGTGCAACGTAGTCGATCGCGATCACCGGGAGCTTGTAGTCGTTCTTCACCCGGTTGAGCTGGCCGAGCAGCCATTCGCGATCGGCGGCGGGGACTTCGCGGTAGGTCTTGTTGCCTGCGTCCCAGCCGCGGAACAGCGACTCGGCCGCCACCGCGTACGCGTGCCGGTTCACCCGCGGCAATATCTCGAAGCCTCGGTTGAAAATCAGCTTCGCCTCAGGAAAGCGCGCACGGATCGTTTCGATGACGCGCGAGAGGCCGGCGATCTGCGCTTCGCGGGTCGCATCGGTCTTGGCTACGATGTTGAACGAATCCAGGGTGTCGAGGAAAAAGCCGCGATAGCCCTGCGCCCAGAGCGGCGCGATCACGCGGCTTGTGAAGAACTCCGCCCATTCGGGCTTCGACTGGTCGACCACGATGCTGCCCCAGGCGGTGTTCTCGCCCAGTTGCCATTCCCGCGGCAGATCCTTGGCGTAGTCGCGTGTCGGGTGCACTTCTCCCACCGACACGTAGGCGAAGAGTTCCGTTGCGCGGCCGATGAAATTCGGTCGCGAATCCGTGCTGCGCGCTTCGCCTTCGCGCCGCGCCGGCAGCCTGACGTTGCCCGGTTCGACCACCACCACATCGAAGGCGGCGAGTTCGTCGAAGGGAACGTTCCTGCCGTAGAAGATCGCGATGTTGGGCGCCGCTGCGGATTCGACCCGCGCCCCGGATTGCGCGAATGCGGGGCCTCCGAAAAGCATCAGGAGCAATGCCTGCGGCAGGATCAGCGCCGCAATCCGGCGAAGCCAGGCGAGATGCGGCTTGCGCGGAAAACGTCGGTCGCGGGCGGTGGGGGCGCCGGGCATCGGATTCCAGTTCGGGGCGGGTGCCGCATTGTAGCCGTCCGCGACGCCGAATACCTCAGGAATGTTTGGTAAATCCGTGGCTTACGACGGCTTTCAAGGCGGTGTGCCGGCGGCCTTTGCGCTTCGTACGATGAAACGGTCAAGCGCGTTTCCGAAGTTGCGCCGGTCGGTCTGGCTGATGCCGGCCGGGCCGCCACCGTTCACGCCGGCGGCACGCAGCGTGTCGCGCATCGAGTCCATCAGGTCGCGCATCTGCAGCCGCTCGCGGATGGTCTCGGGCGAGAACTCCTCGCCGCGGGGGTCGATCGCGTGGCCGCCTTTTTCGATCACTTCCGCGGCAAGCGGGATGTCGGCGGTGATGACGAGGTCGCCTTTTTGCAGTTCCTTGACGATCCGGTTGTCTGCGACATCGAAGCCGCGCTCGACCTGCACCGAGCGAACGAACCGGGACGCCGGCGTGCGTAGCGGCTGGTTCGCAACCAGCGTGGTCATCACCTGCGCGCGTTCGGCGGCACGAAACAGAATTTCCTTGATCACCAGCGGACAGGCGTCGGCATCGACCCAGATCTGCATTGGATTCCCGAGAAGAAAGTTGAACATTTATTTCAAAAACCCAACAACGGCCCATGAAAGCGGGCGATTTTCGTACAGAAGTAGTTCAAATGTTCCTTCTGCAAGGGCAAGGCCTCCGGTGGAAGTGTACGCCCTGTCGGCTTCCCGGCTTACTCCGGCTTGATCCCCGCGCTCTGGATCAGCCTGCTCCAGGTGGCGGTTTCGGACTGGATCACCCGGTCGTAGACGGCGGGCGTGCCGCCTCGAGGCGTGAAGCCGACGCCGATCAGCCGCTCGCGCGTGGCCGGGTCCTGCAGCGCCTTGTTGGCCGCCGCGTTCAGGCGCTCGAGGATTGCGGGTGGCGTGGCGGCCGGGGCGTTGAGACCCCACCACGAGCCGTTGTCGAATTCGCGGATGGGAAAGCCGACCTCGTCGAAGGTCGGCAGGTTGGGCAGTGCCGCGAAGCGCTCGGTGCCGGTGATCGCGAGGCCGCGCACCTTGCCCGCGTCGATATGCGGCTTGGTCGAACTCGGCCCGAGAAACAGCATCGTGACGTGGCCGGCGATCACGTCGTTGAGCGCCGCGCCCGCGCCCTTGTAGGGCACGTGGACTGCGTTGATGCCGGTGGCGCGCACGAACAGTTCGGCGAGCAGGTGCGGCTGGTTGCCGATGCCGGCCGAGCCGTAGGTGAGCTTGCCGGGTTCGCTCTTGGCGAGTGCCACCAGTTCCTTCACGCTGTTGGCTTTCACGCCCGGATTCACCACCAGCGTGAGAGGCTGGTTGGCAAGCAGCGCGACCGGCACGAAATCCTTCTTCGGGTCGTAGGGCATGGACTTGAACAGGCTCGGATTCACCGCAAGCCAGATGCCGCCAAGCAGCAGGGTGTGGCCATCGGGCAGGGCGCGCGCCACGGCCTCGGTGCCGATGTTGCCCGCGGCGCCGACCTTGTTCTCCACCACGACCTTGCCGCCCAGCGCATCGCCGAGGGCGGGTGAGACGAGGCGTGCGAGCGCGTCGGTGCCGGCGCCGGGCGGGAACGGGACGACGAGCTGGATCACGCGCGCGGGGTAAGCAGCTTGTGCCGCAGTTTGCGCCGCAGTTTGCGCCGCAGTTTGCGCACCTGCGGCGGGTGCGGCAAGCGCAAGCGCTGCTGCCAAGGCAAGCAGCGTTGAGGTCTTGATCGGGCGTAGCTGCGATTTTGAGTTCGTCATGGAGCGTCTTCCTCACCCGGTGTGCGCGCCCTGTGGCCGGACGCTTTGCATTGACAGCTTCAACGGCCGCAACCTACGGAGCCACTGAACAAGGGGGCTACGCCCCCTCGTAACTCCCCCATCTCAGAGGGAACGCTGAACCTTCAAGCCTCGAAATTGGACTTGATCAGCGATTCCCTAGGGGTTTGCGGAGTTGAAACGGGATGGGGTTGCAGATCGTCCGGTTGAGGATGATCTGAGGATTCTTTCTTAAGGTCTGTTTCGCGCCTGCCAGCGCGAGTCACTTTCTTTTGCTTCGCCAAAAGAAAGTAACCAAAGAAAAGGCGACCCGCAGTCTGGGTCCCTGCGCTTCGCTTCGGGCAACTTGCGGTGCTCGAAGTCAGCGGAATTTTTAGAAACTAGTCTTCTTCGCAGCCGTCGGACATCTAAAAATTTATTTCCGCTGCCTCCTGCGCTCCTCAGCCCAGCCAGGACGGGGTTTGGAGAAAAAGACAAATTCAAATACCGCAGCTCTTGGCTGTTCTCCGAGTCCATGACACCCCCCGTCCTGGCTGGGCTTGAAAAAGTTGGAGGAGACGGATTAAAAAATCTAGATGTCCGACGACAGCGAAGCTGGCTAGTTTCTAGATTTTCCGGCTCCTTCAGCTTTTTCAAGGAACCGCGAAGCG
>CAMBSA010000032.1 GCA_945869935.1 Bordetella parapertussis
TGCGCGATCGCCTCGGCGAGCTTGGCGTAGCCGCGCGCGTTCGGATGCGTGAGATCGGCCTTGAGTTCGCTGTCGCCGAGTATCGTCGCTAGCGCCTTGGGTTCGTACGGCAATCCCGTTTCCTTGGCGATGTCCTCATACCATGAGGCGGTGGACAGGAACAATCCGGGCTTCGGAACCCCGACCAGCACCACTTCGATGCCGCGCGATTTCGCAAGCGAGATCATCGAACGCAGATTGCCCGCGGTGGCGCGCTCGTCAAGTCGCCTAAGGATGTCGTTGCCGCCGTGGCAGAGGATCAGCAGCTTCGGCTGGACCTCGTCGAGCACCGCCGGCAGGCGAGCAAGACCCGCCGCGCTCACTTCGCCGGGGATGCCCGAGGCGATGACCTTGCGTCCGATCATCGACGAGAGTTGCGCCGGGTAACTCGTCTCGGGGGTGGCACCGGTGCCGTAGGTGAGGCTGTCGCCGAAGGCGAGCACCACCGCATCGGACGGGAGCGGTGGCAGCTTTCCGGAACCGCCGCCGCAGGCGGCGAGCAGGAATATCAGTGCGCTTGCAAACAGTCGACACGAAAACATGCTCATTGTGGACTCATGCGATGACGGGCGGCGGCAGGGTCTTGCATTCGTTGAAGATGCGCGCTGTGCAGCGTGAGCACACGGTGCGGTCGAGCCGTTCGAAAACCGCCGCGATCGCTTCTTCCTTGCCACGGTAGACCCGGTCGCGGCCGATGTCCTCCATGTGGCCGCCGTGTTCGAGCATCGCCTCGACCGGTTTGCGCAGGCTGTAGAAATAAAGCGCACCGCCCGCCGCGCGGCGCTTGCGGGCCTCGTTTGCGAGAACCTCCGCACCCGCGACGTCGACGAAATTGATGCTCTTGCACATCAGGAGCAGGTGCTTCTGGCCAGGGGCGACTTCGCGAAGCGTGTCCAGGTGCTGCTCGACATGGTTCACCGCGCCGAAATAGATCGAGCCCTCGATGCGAAGCAGCTTCAGCTGAGGGCACTCCCTGAGATCGCCTTCCACTTCGGTCACCTTGCGCTCGGGATGGCGCGGATCGGGGACGATGCTGCGCATGTGCGGGCGCGAGGTCCGGTGCAGGTAGAGAAACAGCGATGCGATCACTCCCACGAGTATCGCAATTTCGAGATTCAAGAGCAGTGTGGCCGCCAGGGTCCCGTAGAGCACACCCGCTTCCGCGCGACTGGCGGAGGTGATCCTGCGAATCTCGTCGGTATTGAGCAGGCCGACGGCGACGAGGAACAGGATCCCGGACATGGTTGCGATCGGGAGATAGGCCGCCAGAGGCGCGACGGCGATCACGATCGCCACCAGGATCAGCGACGAAAACACGCTCGAAAGCGGTGTGCGCGCACCGCCGTCGTAGTTCACGCCGCTGCGGTTGAACGATGCGGCCGCCGGGTACCCGGAGAAGAAGCTGGCGGCGACATTGGCCACGCCCTGACCGATGAACTCCTGGTTGCCGTCTATGCGTTGCCCCGACTTGATCCCGATCGAGCGGCCGATGGAGATCGCCTCGGTGAGCGCGAGCAGTGTGACCGCGATCGCCACGCCGGCGAGGCTTTGCAGCACATCGAGTGAAAGGTCGGGGTGCGACAGCGGGGGCAGCCCGCCGGGCAGCGCGCCGAGCAGGCGTATGCCGGTGCGCTCCGCGCCGAATGCGGCATTCGCGGCGGCGGCGGCGAGCGATCCCGCAAGCATCGCGGTGATCATGTAGGGAACGCGAGGGAGGTAGCGCCGTCCCGCCAGTCCCGCGAGCACGGTGATCACGCCGATGCACAGCGTCCAGAGCTGGATCGCGCCCGGGTCGGAGACTGTGATGTAGACGGAGCGGAAGAAGGAACTTCCCCGGGGAATATCGATCCCGAGAAAACCGCGCAGCTGGCTGGCGATGATCAACAGCCCTGCACCCGCGGTGAAGCCGACGACCACCGTATGCGAGATGAAATTGACCAGGCTGCCTAGCCCGAGCGCGCCGAGCACGATCATCAGCACGCCGCACATGAAGGCAAGCGTGAGCGCCAGGCTGACGTAATCCGCGGAACCCGGCGCGGCGAGCGGCGCGAGTGTCGCGAACACGATCAGGGACACCGCGTTCGTCGGGCCGGTCACCGCGTGCATCGACGAGCCCCAGAGAGCGGCGACCAGCGTCGGTACCATCGCGCAATACAGCCCGTATTCCGGCGGCATGCCGGCAAGCGTCGCGAAGGCCACGCCCTGCGGCAGCACCACCATCGCGCCGACCAGGCCTGCGAGCAGGTCTGCACGCACCGTGCCGCGATTGACCATCGGCCACCAGCGCAGGAAGGGAAACAGACGAAGCAGGGCGGGATGGCGGGAGCGGGCGGAGGCCAAGGGGCAGGACCGGAAGGGACAGGTCGACATGGTAGCAAAGCCCGTGGGTTTTCCCGGATCGTCACCTCGGCCGTTGCGTCTGACGCGGTATAGTTCGCCCGCATCAGCTCGGCGACCCAGAACCGTGCAGTGCGACACAGGAGAAAACGGACGTTGAAGAACAAACTCGGCAACGCGGGCCTGATGCTCGTGTGCGGCAGCATCGTGCTCACGCTTGCGCTGGGAATCCGGCACAGCTTCGGACTTTTCCTGCAACCGGTGTCGGCCGACAACGGCTGGGGCCGCGAAGTGTTCAGCTTTGCGATCGCGCTGCAGAACCTGCTCTGGGGTTTTACCCAGCCGTTCACCGGCATGCTCGCCGACCGCTTCGGCGCGGGCAAGGTGGTGATGGTCGGATCGGCGCTCTATGCGGTGGGCCTCGCGATCATGGCGACCACCAGCTCCGCGCTGGCGTTTACGCTCGCGCTCGGCGTGCTCTGCGGTATCGGCATGTCCTCCACCACCTTCAGCATCATCCTCGGCGGGCTGGGCCGCGCGTATCCGCCGGAGCGACGCTCGAGCATCGCCGGCATTGCCAGCGCGGCGGGGTCCTTCGGCCAGTTCGCGATGTTGCCGATGGCCCTGGTTCTGATTTCCGTCTACGGGTGGCACGCCACGCTGCTGGTGTGGGTGGTCGTCGCAACCGCCATGGTGCCGCTGGGCTACGGCATCCGCGATATCGGCTATCACGGCCAGCCACCTTCCGCCGGCATCGGCATGAAGGAAGCGTTTTCCGAGGCCTGCGCCAACAAGGGGTTCTGGCTGTTGAGTTTCGGTTACTTCACCTGCGGCTTCCAGATCGTGTTCATCGGCACGCATTTCCCCTCGTTCCTTCTGGACAAGGGCCTCACCGCGCGCGACGGCACGGTGGCGCTGGCGCTGATCGGGCTGTTCAACATCGCGGGCTCCTTCCTTGCCGGCTGGCTCGGCGACCGCTTCCCGCGCGCTTCGCTTCTGGCAGGGTTGTACGCGGTGCGCGGTTTCCTTCTCGCGGGCATTCTGCTGCTGCCCACCACGCCGCTGGTGGCGTATCTCTTTGCCGCGCTCTTCGGGCTCACCTGGCTGGGCACCGTGCCGCTCACCAACGGCGTGGTCGCGGGCATGTTCGGCGTGCGGCATCTGGCGATGCTCGGCGGCATCGTGTTCCTGTTCCACCAGGTGGGCAGCTTCTTCGGCAGCTGGATGGGCGGGCTGGTCTTCGATGCCACCGGCTCGTACGACGTGGTCTGGATCATTGCGATCGGCCTGTCGGTCATGGCCACGCTGGTGAACATCCCGATCGACGAGCGGCCCGTGGCGAGGATGCGCACGGCCTGAGCGCATCGTCATCCTCGTCGGGAGGGCGATTGGTGTCCCTCAAGGGACGTCGCTTATTCCACCCCGGGATTTGTTCATGCGATTCGGTTCGTTGACATCGTCCTGCGCTGCAGCGACTATCCCTCACACTGTCGGCGGGAGTCGGCAATTCGAGTCAATCACGGAGTCATCGTGTCCATGAACAAGTCTGTATGGCTGGCATTCGCTTTCGCCGGTTTCGTCGTCCAGTCGGCTCCGGGTCATGGCCAACAGGAACCCAACCTCGGCAGGAACCTCGGTGCGGCGTGCGCGATCTGCCACGGCACCAACGGCGTCAGCGCCGGGGGCAGCGCCACGCTCGCCGGCCAGAGCCGCGAGCAGCTGGCGCGTGCCCTGCGTGAATACCGGGACGGCAAACGTGCCGCGACGATCATGCATCAGATCGCCAAGGGCTACACCGAAGAACAGATCGACGCGCTCGCGGTGTTTTTCGCGGCGCAGAAGGCGAAATAGGGCGGCCATGGCGAACAATTTTTCCCGTCGTGATTTCGTACGCGCCCTGGGTGCGGGTGCGGCATTGTCGGCCGTCTCGGGATGCGCAACCGTGGCCGCGCCGCCGAAACCGGTCGGGCGTGTCGTAATCATCGGCGGCGGATTCGGCGGCGCCACCGCTGCGAAGTACATCCGGCTTTGGAGTGGCGGCAGCGTCGAGGTGATCCTTGCCGAGCGCAACACGAGTTTCGTCTCCTGCCCGGTGTCGAACCTGGTGCTCGGCGGCTCGCGGACGATTGCGGACATCACACACGACTACGCCGGGCTTCGCGCGCACGGCGTTCAGGTGCGGCACGACGAGGTCGCCGCGATCGATGCGGACAAGAAGCGCATCCAGTTCCGCACCAAGTTCGCCGACATCCCCTACGACCGGCTGGTGGTCGCGCCGGGTATCGATTTTCAATACAGCGACTTGCCGGGTCTCAACAACGCCGAGGCGCAGAAACAGGTGTTGCACGCATGGAAGGCCGGCCCCGAGACGGTGGCGCTGCGAAGGCAGCTCGAGGAGATGCGCGACGGCGGCGTCTACGTGCTGTCGATCCCGAAGGCGCCCTACCGTTGCCCGCCCGGACCGTACGAGCGCGCGAGCCAGGTGGCGCATTACTTCAAGACCGCGAAGCCGCGCTCCAGGGTTCTCATTCTCGATGGCAACGAGGATATCGTCTCGAAGAAGGGCCTGTTCCTCGCGGCGTGGAAGGATCTCTATCCCGGCATCATCCAATACGTCCCGAACCAGGAAGCCAGGGACGTGGATGTCAGCGGCAGGACGATCAAGACCGAGTTCGACTCGTTCAAGGGTGATGTGCTGAACGTGATTCCGCCGCAGCGCGCCGGTTCAATCGCCGCGTCGGCGAAGCTGATCACCGCGAACAACCGCTGGTGCGGCGTCAACTGGCAGACGATGGAGTCGGTGGCGGTTCCGGGCGTTTATGTACTGGGCGATGCCACGCTGAGCGCGCAGGCGATGCCCAAGTCGGCGAGCATGGCCAACAACCACGCCAAGATCGCCGCCGCCGCGATCGTCGCCTCGCTCACCGGGCAACCTGTGCCTTCCTCGGTGGTGATATCCAACACCTGCTACAGCTACGTCAGCGACCGCGAGGCGGTCCATGTCAACGCGGTGTACCGCTACGACATCGACAAGAAGACGATGCTGCCGGTGGCGGGTAGTGGCGGCCTGTCCGCACAGCGCAACGAGCTGGAAAAGGCCTATGCCGACGCCTGGGCGAATAACATCTGGGCGGATTCGCTCGGCTGAATACGTCCACCTGACTGTTCCGGGGCGGTTGGGCGGAGGGCAGGTCATCCCGCAATCCGGGACGCTGTTTCGTTTGATTGAATCCGCGGTGTTCTCCGCCTAACATGCGCTGACCATGCCCCGATTCAGCGCCAACATCAGCACGCTTTTCACCGACGTCGACCTGCCCGAGCGCTTCGAGCGGGCGGCACGCGCGGGCTTTCGCGGCGTCGAGATCCAGTTTCCCTACGCGTACGACAAGGCGATGCTCGCCGAGCGCGCCAGGGCTGCGGGCGTGGAGGTGGTGCTGACCAATCTGCCGGCGGGGGATTTTTCCACCGGCGTGCGCGGCATCGCCTGCCTGCCCTCGAAGATGTCGGAGTTCCGCGACGGCGTGGCCAAAGGCATCGAGTACGCCCGCGCGCTTGGCGTGCCGCGGATGAACTGCCTCGCAGGATTTGCGCCGCCGAAAACCGACGACGCGAAGTTGCGTCAGACCTTCATCTCGAACATCCGCTTCGCGGCGGGCGAACTCGGGCGCCACGGCATACATCTGGTGATCGAGCCGATCAACACCCGCACGATGCCGGGATTCTGGTTGCGGCATTCCAGTCAGGCGATCGCATTGATCGAAGAGGCCGCCGTGCCGAACATCGCGATCCAGTACGACTTCTTCCATATGCAGATCATGGAAGGCGATCTTTCGCGGACGGTGGAGGAGATTCTTCCGCATATCGGCCATATCCAGTTCGCGGATGTTCCCGGGCGGCACGAACCGGGCACGGGCGAGCTGAATTTTATGCATCTTTTCGAGGTGCTCGACCGGATCGGCTACAGCGGCTGGGTCGGCGCGGAGTACATGCCGTCGCTGCCGCGCACCGAGGATACGCTCGGCTGGTATGCGACCTGGCGCCAGCGCGAGCAGGCTCGACAACAGCAACAACAGCAGCAGTAAGAACGGAATCAAGGGAGTCGTCATGGCAAAACTCGGATTCATCGGCCTGGGCATCATGGGCAAACCGATGGCGGGCCATCTGATCGCGGCGGGTCACGAGGTGTTCCTGAACACGCGAAGCGGCGTGCCGCAGGACCTTGCCGACAAGGGCGGCAAGGTCTGCGCTTCGGCCAAGGATGTCGCGATGCGCGCCGACATCGTCTTCCTGATGTTGCCCGACACGCCGGATGTGGAGAAGGTGCTCTTCGGCGAAAACGGCGTCGCCGCGGGACTGACGATAGGCAAGGCGGTGGTGGACATGAGTTCCGTCTCGCCGATCGCGACCAAGGACTTTGCCGCGCGGATCGAAGCGCTCGGCTGCGACTGGCTGGACGCGCCGGTCTCCGGCGGCGAGGTCGGCGCCAAAGCGGCCTCGCTCACCATCATGGTCGGCGGCACCGAGCCAGGCTTCGCCAAGGTGAAGCCGCTGTTCGAACTCATGGGCAAGAACATCACACTCGTGGGCGGCGCCGGCGACGGCCAGACCTGCAAGGTTGCGAACCAGATCATCGTTGCACTGACGATCGAGGCGGTCAGCGAGGCGCTGCTGTTCGCCTCCAAGGCGGGCGCTGATCCCGCGAAGGTGCGCCTGGCCCTGATGGGCGGGTTCGCGTCGTCGAAGATTCTGGAAGTGCACGGCGAGCGCATGATCAAGCGCACCTTCGATCCCGGCTTCCGGATCGAACTGCACCAGAAGGACCTAGGCCTCGCCCTCGACGGCGCGCGAGCGCTCGGCCTAGCGCTGCCCAACACGGCGACCGCGCAGCAACTGTTCTCGGTCTGTGTCGCCAACGGCGGCCGGGCCTGGGACCACTCCGGGATGGTGAAGGCGCTGGAGATGATGGGCGGGCATGAGGTGGCGAAGGGATGAGTCCGACATCGCACGCAGCGTCACATTGTGCCGGGCTATCTTTTACCGCCAAGACGCCAAGACGCCAAGGTCGCCAAGAAAGTCGTACTTGGTCAAAGCCCGCTCGACGCGGGCTTTGCCGGGGTGGGAGGGGTAACGGGGAGGACGGGCTCTCCCGCCCTCCCTGTTCCGAAGCCTTCTGGTTTTGTTTTTTGCTTCTTGGCCCTCTTGGCGCCTTGGCGGTTAAGAGATCGTTTGCACTGGCACACACGTGAGCGAACGTCCACAGGGCATCAATTTCATCCGCCAGGCCGAGGTGGTAGCGCGTCTTGCGCCGTTGCTGCCTGAGGAGTCGCTGTTGTTCGCAGCCGAAGACACGCGTCCCTACGAGTGCGACGGACTTTCGGCTTATCGCCAGACGCCGATGGTCGTGGCCATGCCCGCAAACGACGCGGAAGTGCAGGCGGTGCTGCGGGTGTGCAACGAACTCAAGGTGCAGGTGATCGCGCGCGGTGCGGGCACCGGCCTGTCGGGTGGGGCGCTGCCCTCGGGCGAGGGCGTGCTGCTGTCGATGGCGCGGATGATGCGAATCATTGCGGTGGAACCGCTCGCGCGCATCGCGCGGGTGCAACCGGGCGTGCGCAATCTTGCGATCACCGAGGCGGCGGCGCCCTACGGCCTGTATTACGCGCCCGACCCGTCCTCGCAGATCGCGTGTTCCATCGGCGGGAACGTGGCTGAGAATTCCGGCGGCGTGCATTGCCTGAAATACGGCCTCACCGTGCACAACGTTCTGCGCGTGAAGGGATTCACGATCGAGGGCGAGCCGGTCGAGTTCGGATCGGAAGCCCTGGACGCACCGGGCTACGACCTGCTTGCGCTGATGCACGGTTCCGAGGGCATGCTCGGGATAATTACCGAGGTGACAGTGAAGTTGGTCCCCAAGCCCGAAACCGCGCGGGTGATCCTCGCCTCGTTCGACGATGTGGAAAAGGCGGGTGATGCGGTGGCGGCGATCATCGCCGCCGGCATCATCCCCGCGGGCCTCGAGATGATGGACAAGCCCGCCACCCGCGCGGTGGAGGAGTTCGTGCACGCGGGCTACGACCTGGATGCCGCCGCCATCCTGCTGTGCGAGTCCGACGGCACGTCCGAGGAGGTCGAGGAAGAACTCTCGCGCATGATCGCGGTGCTCGAAGGCGCGGGGGCCACCGCCTTTCAGGTCTCGCGCGATGAGGTCGAGCGGCTTCGCTTCTGGTCGGGCCGCAAGGCGGCCTTTCCCGCGGTGGGGCGGATCTCGCCCGACTATTACTGCATGGACGGCACCATCCCGCGCAAGCGCCTCGGCGAAGTGCTGCGATTCATCGCCGCCTGCGAAATCAAGTACGGACTGCGCTGCCCGAACGTGTTCCACGCGGGCGATGGCAACCTGCATCCGCTGATCCTGTTTGACGCCAACGACCCGGATCAGCTGCGCCGCACCGAGGAGTTCGCGGGCGAAGTGCTGGAGATGTGCGTCGCTGTCGGCGGCACCATCACCGGCGAGCACGGCGTGGGGATCGAGAAGATCAACCAGATGTGCACGCAGTTCGGTGCGGACGAACTCGAGGCGTTTCGCGGCATCAAGCGCGCCTTCGATCCCGACGGCCTGCTCAATCCCGGCAAGAACATCCCGACGCTTCACCGCTGCGCCGAGTACGGGCGCATGCATGTGAAGGGCGGGGCACTGCCTCATCCCGAACTGCCGCGATATTGAAGCTGATACACCGCCAAGGCGCAAAGGACGCGAGGAAGGGCTCGCCAGTGAAAATCCGGTTCGAGTCATTGCGAGCGCAGCGAAGCAATCTGCCTTGGGGTCGTGCCGGGTGGGATTGCCACGTCGCTGCGCTCCTCGCAATGACCCCGGAGGGTCGATGAGCGACATTGCCGGGTTCGCTGAACGCATCCGCGCCGCAGCCGGCGCCGGCACGCCGCTTCGCCTGCGCGGCGGCGGCACCAAGGATTTCTACGGCTGCGAGCCCGAAGGCGAGGTGCTGGACCTTTCCGGGTACGCCGGCATCGTCGACTACGACCCGACCGAACTGGTGGTTACCGCGCGTTGCGGCACGCCGCTTGCCGACCTGGAAGCGGCGCTCGCCGCGAAGGGCCAGTGGTTCGCGTTCGAACCGCCGCACTTCGGCACGGGCGCCGAGGTGGGTGGCACAGGCGCCGACGTGGGTGGCACAGGCGCCACGGTCGGCGGCACAGTGGCGGCAGGCTTGTCCGGGCCGCGTCGTGCGAGCGCCGGCGCGGTGCGCGATTTCATCCTCGGCGCGAAGGTGATGGACGGCCGCGGCACGGTGCTGGATTTCGGCGGCCGCGTGATGAAGAACGTCGCCGGCTACGATGCCTCGCGTCTGATGGCGGGTGCGCTCGGCACGCTCGGCATCGTGCTTGAAGTCTCGATCAAGACGCTGCCGCGCCCGCCGGCGGAGGCGACTCTGCGATTCGAAATGCCCGAAGACCGCGCGCTCGAGTCGCTGAATCGCTGGGGCGCGCAACCGTTGCCGATGTCGGCGAGCGTGTGGCATGCGGACGTGCTTACGCTCAGGCTCTCCGGCGCGGTGGCAGCGGTGCGCGCGGCGCGGGAGAAGCTGGGGGGCGACCTCGTGGACGATCCGCAGGCCGCTGAATTCTGGCGCGGCATTCGCGAGCAGACCGACCCGTTCTTCGCAGGCGATGCGCCGCTCTGGCGGCTTTCCCTGCCTTCTGTCGCGCCTGCGGTCGGCCTGCCGGGCGATGCGGAAAGCGAGAAGCGCATTCGGCA
>CAMBSA010000033.1 GCA_945869935.1 Bordetella parapertussis
GTCTGGCTGCTGCTGTTCGTGCTGGTGTACTGGCTCTGATCGGCCGTCCGTCCCGATCAGCCCGGACGGGCGAGGAGAAACGCCGCACAATGTGCGGCGTTTCTTTTTTGCCGTGACCATGGCAACCAAGTCGCCGGATCGAAGTCCAATCCAGGTAGCTACCGTGTTGAGGGCTCAGCCGGCTTTCCCGGGAATGAGCCCGAAATAATGTCCGGCCATCAGCAACAGGAACAGGGTCATGGAAAGCCCCACCCGGATCGCCAGAGCATGGACGGTGCGCTTGGATTTGCCCTTGTCTGTCATGAGATAGAACAGCGCGGACCCGAGGCTTCCCACGATCGCGACGATGATAAGGATGATGACGATTTTCACATTGGCAAGCCGGCGTTCGAAACGCAGCGAGTGTAACGTAGCGTGAGCACCCGCCCCCCCCTATCGTTCGGATTCCGCCCGGGTCGAACGACGACAGCGGCGACCGTTGCCGTCCTCGCGCTTACCCTTGCAGCTGCCCAGTGGCAGACGCATCGCGCCGAATTCAAGGAGTCGCTCGCCCGCCGTTTCGACGCGCTTGCTGCCGCCCCGCTGCTCGACGTCTCGGGCGGACGGATGGATGCGAGCGAACTGGAATTCGCGCGCATCCGCATCACGGGCGAGTATCTGCCGGGGAAAACGATCTATCTGGACAACCGCGTCTATCGCGGTCAGGCCGGATACCACATGCTTAGCCCCCTGAAAACCGCCGAGGGATCGCCAGCGGTGCTGATCAACCGCGGATGGATCGCCGCCGGACCAACGCGCGAGCAGCTTCCGCAGATCGCCCCCCCTTCCGGCCAGCAGACCATCGAAGGCGTCGCAGTCGTCCCTCCGCGGCGCGTGTTTGAACTCGCGGCAGATTCGAAAACCGGTCCTCTTCGGCAAAATCTTCTGCCTGAAAAGCTGTCACAGGAACTCGGAATCCCGCTCGCCCCGCTGGTGATCCAGCAGACCAGCCCCGCTGTCACCGGACTCGTCCAGGATTGGCCCCGGCCGGACTTCGGTGCGGAAAAACATCGCATGTACGCTCTACAGTGGTATTCCTTCGCAGGCCTCGCTCTGGTGCTTTATGTCGCTCTCAATCTCCGAATCAAACGCTGAATCGCCAGCACGCGCCGCGCAGCGCGCGCGCGGTCGCCGGATGGCGCTCATCCTGCTGCTCGTCTCCGCGGCGCCGATCGTCGCGGCGCTCATCGCGTTCTTTTTCTGGACGCCGAGCGGGCGTATCAATTACGGCGAACTGCTCACGCCGAGGAAGCCGCCGGAGGTCGCACTCACCCGCATCGAAGGGCAGGCATTCAGCCTCCCCGACCTGAAAGGCAAGTGGGTGCTGGTCACCGCCTCGGGCGGACTATGCGACGCGACATGCGCAAAGAACCTGCTTGTCATCCGCCAGGTGCGCCTGATGCAGGGGCGCGAAATGGAACGGATCGAGCGTGTGTGGCTCCTGAATGATGCCCACAACCCCTCGAAGGAACTGCTCGCCGCCCATGAAGGCCTGTATGTCGCGCGCTCCACGCCTGCGCATCTCGAATCGATTTTTCAGGCAGGAGCAATGGATCAGAATGTCTGGCTGATCGACCCGCTGGGGAACATCATGCTTCGCTTCCCGCCGGATCCCGACCCGAAGGGCATGCGCAGCGACCTCGCACGCCTGCTCAAGATATCGAGGGCGGGATGAGCGCCAGCCTTGGCTGGGCCCTGCTCGTCGGCGTGATCGCGGCAATCGCGATCGTCGGCGCGCTGGTTCGCGGCATAGGCAAAGATCGCTCGCGCTTCCGTGCGCTTGTGCTCGTCACGACGGCGCTCACCTTCTGCGTGGTGGTGCTCGGCGCCTACGTGCGCCTGTCGGATGCCGGTCTTGGCTGTCCCGACTGGCCCGGCTGCTACGGCCACATGAGCCCGGTCCACGCCAGGGATCACATCGAACGCGCCGTCGAACAGCAGGGCGGATCCCACGGCCCTGTGTCTCTTCCCAAGGCGTGGAAAGAGATGACGCATCGTTACCTCGCGGGCTTTCTTGGTCTGCTGATTCTGGCGATCGCCGTGATTGCCTTGATGCGCCGCGCCGCATTCAGGCAATCGCCATTGCTGGCGAACTCCATCGTCGGCGTGGTCATCGTCCAGTCCACGCTCGGTGCGTGGACCGTCACCATGCTGCTTAAACCCGCGATCGTGACCGGTCACCTGATCGGCGGAATGAGTACGCTTGCGCTGCTCGCATGGCTTTACGCTAGACAGACGATTCGGCCAGCAATCGGCAACGAAGGCCTGCCGCTGCTCGCGCCGGCACGCATCGGTCTGGCCCTCCTCATACTGCAGATGATCCTGGGCGGCTGGGTAAGCACAAACTACGCGGCTCTCGCCTGCCCCGACTTGCCACTTTGTCGTGGCGAGCTTGTGCCACCGATGGATTTCGGCAACGCATTCCATGTGGTGCGCGAACTCGGCAGGACCGTCGAAGGCGCGCTGCTCTCCAACGAAGCGCTGACCGCGATTCACTGGTTGCACCGCCTCGGCGCGATCGTCGTCGCGGCGTACCTTGCCTGGCTCGCGATCCGGACTGCATCGTTGCCCGGTCTTCGCACTACCGCCCGGACACTGCTCGCACTGGTCGTTGCGCAATTCGCGATCGGGCTGGGCAATGTGCTTTTCTCGCTTCCTCTCGCGCTTGCCACCGCGCACAACGCCGGCGCCGCGCTGCTGCTGATCACCCTCGTCGTGATAAACTTTCGGCTCTTTCCCGGCTCGGCCGTCGGCGATTCCGCCGACGCTTCGAAGTCGTAATCCGGGCCCCACCGCCCCCCCCGAATCCGGCTCCCATGCAGCTTATCTGGCAGGAAACCTCCGACCGATTGCGCCAGTTCCTCGCGCTCACCAAGCCGCGAGTGGTGGCGCTTATCGTGTTCTGCGCCGTCATCGGCATGCTACTCGCCACACCGGGAGCAGTCCCATCGCACATCCTGTTCGCGGGCACGCTGGGCATCTGGCTCGTCGCCGGCGCAGCCGCCGCGATGAATTGCCTCGTCGAACAGAAGATCGACGCGATGATGGCACGCACCCGCGATCGCCCCTTGCCGCGCGGCGATCTGTCCTCGATGCAGACCCTCGTGTTCGCGGGTGTCGTCGGCGGCGCAGGCCTCTGGGCGCTGTACAACTGGGTGAATCCGCTGACGATGTGGCTGACGCTCGGCACCTTCGTCGGCTACGCGATCATCTACACGGTGGTGCTCAAGCCCCTCACACCGCAGAACATCGTGATCGGCGGCGCCTCGGGCGCGATGCCGCCGGTGCTTGGATGGGCGGCAGTCACCGGCGAGGTTTCGCCGGAGGCACTGCTGCTGTTCCTCATCATCTTTGCCTGGACGCCGCCGCATTTCTGGGCGCTTGCGCTCTACCGCACCGAGGAATACGCCAAGGCGGGGTTGCCGATGCTGCCGGTCACGCACGGTAACAAATACACCCGGCTGCAGGTGCTGCTCTACACCGTCATCCTGTTTGTCTCCACGCTTCTGCCCTTCGCCTACGGCATGAGCGGCTGGATATACCTTGCCTGCGCGGTGGCGCTTGGGGCGGGTTTTCTTGCCTATGCAATCCGGCTCTACATCGCCTACAGCGACGACCTGGCAAAGCGCACGTTTCGCTACTCGATCATCTATCTGTCGGCCTTGTTCGCCGCGCTCCTGCTGGATCATTACATCCGGTGAAACAGTTCCTGGCAGCGATTGTCCTTCTGCTCACCCTGCAGGCCTGCGACTCCTCCGGACCGTCGTTCCTCAATACCGACGTGACCGGAGCGGACTACGGCAAGGAACTCTCGCTCACCGATCACACCGGCAAACCGCGAACACTCGTCGAGTTTCGCGGCAAGATCGTGGTCGTGTTCTTCGGCTACACCCGGTGTCCCGACGTGTGTCCGACCACGTTGTCGGAGATGAAGATGATCCTCGACAAGCTGGGCGAGGACCGAAAGAAGATTCAGGTGCTGTTCGTCACGATAGACCCTGGACGCGACACGCCTGAGTTGCTCGCCAGGTATGTTCCCGCGTTCGACCCGAGCTTTCTCGGCTTGTACGGCGATGAAGCGGCCACTATCAAGGCCGCAAAGGAATTCAAGGTGTTTTTCCAGAAGGTGCCTGGCAAGACACCAGACAGCTACACCATGGACCATACCGCGGCGAGCTATATCATCGACACCCGGGGACGGCTAAGGCTGTTCGCCCGGTACGGTCAGCCCGACAGCATCGCCACGGACCTTCAGACACTGCTTTCGACCTCGAACTGAGCGGGCCTGCCTGGCCCGCTCGGCATCAAACCCGCATCAAGCTGCCAAGAGCAGGCCCTTCATCTTCTGCATCGCCTTCGCCTCGATCTGGCGAATGCGTTCCGCCGAGACCTTGAACTCGGCCGCCAGGTCATGCAGCGTCGCTTGGTCTTTCTCCTTCAGCCAGCGCGCCTCGATGATCCTGCGGCTGCGTGCATCGAGGCTAGCAAGCGCATGCGCCAGTCCGTCCGCGCTCAGGCGCGCGTTCTGCTCGACCTCGAATACCTGCGACGGCTCGGCACCCGGGTCGCGCAAGTAGCCGATCGGAGCGAAGCGCTCATCCTCGTCATCGCTGCTCGACTCGAGGGCGATGTCCTGACCGGACAGGCGCGTCTCCATTTCGACTACTTCCTCGGGTTTGACACCGAGCTTGGCCGCGATGGATCGGATCTCGGAGCTGTTGAGCGTATCGAGCGTGGGCTTCAGACTTCTCAGGTTGAAGAACAGCTTTCGCTGCGCCTTGGTCGTGGCGATCTTCACCAGCCGCCAGTTGCGCAGGATGAATTCGTGGATTTCGGCCTTGATCCAGTGCATCGCGAAAGAGACAAGACGCACTCCGCGCTCGGGATCGAAACGCTTGACCGCCTTCATCAGGCCGATGTTGCCTTCCTGGATGAGGTCGGCATGGGGCAATCCGTAGCCGAGGTAGCCGCGCGCAATCGACACCACGACGCGCAGGTGGGACACCACCAGACGGCGTGCGGACTCGATGTCCTGCTCGTCGCGAAATTTGCGCGCAAGCTGCGACTCCTCCTCCTGGGTCAGAAGGGGAAGGCGGTTTACCGCATGGATATAGCTCTCAAGGCTGCCGACGCCGGCGGAAGGAACTGCCATGCCGGGAAACGTGGCGAGCGCGTTGCTGCTTGCGATTGCATTGCTCATCGTCATCTCTCCTGATCGCGCGGTCGGCTGACCTTGTGGGCCGGGGTACCGCATCGGCCGGCTCACCGGATTCGGTGTCCTAGCCACCGGCCTAGTTTAGCACTCTGAACACTAGAGTGCTAAACGCAGGAAAAGCTCACTCTTTGAACCGAGATACACAGCAGAAAGACCTTTTACCGTGGCTCGATTTGCCATAAGTGTTTGCTAACTGACATCCTGGCGCCAAGCCACCCGAGCGCAATCGCGAACGCCAGCAGCGCGACGCTGTCAGTAACCCCGAGATAGGCAAGCCGGAAGTTGGAGCCGTACAGAGTCGCCAGAGTTGTCACATCGTGGTCCAGCAGGGCCATGGCCGCGCGCACCAGCAAAAGTGCCAGGACCCCGCCGAGCGCGCCCTGCATTCCCCCGTAATAGAAAAACGGCCGACGTATGAAGGCATTGGTCGCGCCCACCAGCTTGGAGACGACGATTTCCTCGCGCAGCGTGAGTATCTGCAAACGGATCGTGTTGAAGGTCACCGCAACCAGCGCGATACTGAGCAAGGCCGCCAGCACCGCAATCGCGGTACGCGACAAGCGGATCAGGGCATCCACCCGGCGCACCCAAGCCGAATCCAGCTGAACATGAGTGATCTTGGGCAGGGCACGCAAATTCGTCGCGAGGCTGTCCGCACGATCGGCATCGTTGTCCGGAAGCGTGATAACAAAGGCGTCCGGCAACGGGTTGCCGCGAAGCGTGGCCACGATGTCGCCCAGCCCGGCCCGCTGTCGCATATCCTCGAGCGCCGTGGCGCGCGACACGAACTTCACATCCTTGACCCCCGCCTCCGCACGCAGCCGCTTTTCGAGCGACTCGCGGTCCGCCGCGGACGCATCCATCGCGAGGAACACGCTCACCTGCGCGGAAACCGTAATGCCGTGCGTCAGCGACTGCAGATTCGCAAGCAGCGCATAGCCCCCGAGCGGCAGCGCAAGCGCGACACCGATCACCAGCGCATTGATCAGCGTGTCGACCGGCTGCGATACAAACCGCCGGATCGTCGCCGCGAGGCTGTGGGCATGGTGACGCAGCCAGCCGGTCATTCGAGCCGTCCCTCCCGCAGCGCCAGCACGCGCGGCTTCATCAACTCCAGCAAGCCCCGATCGTGGGTGGAGATCAACACAGTGACGCCGACCTGATGGAACTCCCGGAAGATCTGCATGATTCCGGCCGCCGAGTCGGCATCCAGGCTCGCCGTGGGCTCATCGGCGATGAGCAGGTTGGGCCTGTTCACGACCGCGCGAGCTATGCAAAGCCGCTGCTGCTCACCGCCGGACAGCGCGACAGGATTCGCACGTTCCCTCGACAACAGGCCCACCTTGTCAAGCGCTGCCCGGGCGCGCCGTGCCGCCTCGCGTGGCGGCTGCCCGGTCACCAGAAGAGGAAGCATCACGTTCTGGAACGCCGAGCGGTCACAGAGCAGCCTCTGGTCCTGGAACACCAGCCCGAGATTGCGCCGCAGATACGGAATCGCACCGCTTTTCATCGCGGAAAGGTTCTGGCCGCCAACAAGCAGGGTGCCCGAACTCGGCCGCTCGATCGCCGCGATCAGCTTGAGCAGCGTCGACTTGCCCGCGCCCGAATGCCCGGTCAGAAAAATCAGCTCGCCAGGCTCGGCGGAGAAATTGATGTCTTTCAGCGCCTCACGCCCTCCCGGGTAGCGCTTGTGAACCTGGCTGAAGCTGATCAGGGCCACGGAACGCGGTCAATCCAGAAGCGCGTCGACGAACTCGCGCGCCTTGAACGGACGAAGATCCTCGATACCTTCGCCGACACCGATGAACGCAACCGGCACGGTCCGCGTTGTCTCCGACGTCTTCTTTGCGGATGCCGCTGCAGACTGCGAATCGGCGATCGCGGCGATCACGCCGCCCTTGGCCGTACCGTCCAGCTTTGTCAGTATCAATCCGGTCAGCCCGAGAGCATCGTCAAACGCCCGAAACTGCGTGAGGCCGTTCTGCCCGGTGTTCGCATCGAGGATCAGCCAGACTGCGTGCGGTGCGCCCGGGTCCGCCTTTGCAATCACGCGCTTCACCTTTTTCAGTTCTTCCATCAGATGCAGCTGCGTGGGCAGCCGACCCGCGGTATCGGCGAGAACCACATCAATACCGCGCGCGCGCGCCGCCTGGACTGCATCGAAAATCACCGCCGCGGGATCGGATGCGTTGGCTCCGCCCGAATGCGAAATCACCGCCACATTGTTCCGCTCGCCCCATGCCACCAACTGCTCGCGCGCCGCCGCGCGAAACGTGTCCCCTGCGGCAAGCAACACCGACAGGCCCTGGGACTGGAAGTAATGCGCGAGCTTGCCGATTGATGTCGTCTTGCCCGCCCCGTTCACGCCGGTCACCATGATCACGAAAGGCTTGGCGCTGCGAACATCGAGCTGCGTCTCAAGCGGCGCCAGCCGCTCCGATAGCAACTCAGCGAGAGCCCGCTTGAGCTGGTCGCCGTCCTCGAGCTTCTTGGACCGGGCGCGGGAGCGCAATTCGGCCAAAAGCCGCCCCGATGCATCAACGCCTGTATCCGCTGAAATCAGCGCAGTCTCGAGGTCCTCGAACAGCGACTCGTCGATCCGGCGCCCGCCGAACAGTCCGGTGAGCTTCGACCCGGTTTTCGCCAGTCCGGACTTGAGCCGCGCAAACCAGCCGGTGCGCGACTTGTCCGCGGTCTTGTCCGCAGGTACGTCCGTTACATTCGCGTTTTTCGCGGACTTGAACAAACCGAGCATGGAGTGGGGGAATTGCCACCGACAGAAGGCAGGCCCTCAGGCGGCAGATCATCGAGGTAAGATTCACTGCATTTTATCAGTTGGCGGACAAAGCTCCTGAATGCTTTCCCGGCGAGCGTCCGTCGTCGTATCCCTCATCGCATCCCGATCCGGAACACCCTCCCGTGCGGCCATCAAACAGCGTGCGCATCATCGGCGGTACCTGGCGCCGCAGGCTGATCCATTTTCCGGATGTGCCAGGACTACGTCCGACATCCGACCGTGTCCGTGAAACCTTGTTCAATTGGCTGGGACAGGCGCTTCACGGGCAGACATGCCTTGATGCGTACGCAGGCTCGGGCGCACTCGGCTTCGAGGCACTCTCCCGCGGCGCAGAACGGGTTACCTTCATCGAATCCGACCGACGGGCATTCGCCGCGCTGCGCGACAACGCAAACTCGCTCGGCGCCCGGAACGCGGCGTTGATACCGGGCGATGCGCTAGAATTCCTCGCGCGGGACACAGGTCTCTACGATGTCGTGTTCCTTGATCCGCCGTTCGCGGACGGTGTGACCGATGAATTGTTGCAGATCGCCGGCGCACGGCTTGCACCCGGGGGCGTCGTTTACCTCGAAAGCGACCGTTCGTTCGGGCAGACCGACGGCTGGCATGCGCGGCGCGAGTCGCGGGCGGGCCGCGTGAGATTCCATCTACTGGAGCGTACCGCTTGATGAAGAGGGCAGTGTATCCGGGGACATTCGACCCCATCACCCGCGGACACGAGGATCTCGTACGCCGGGCATCCACGCTGTTCGACGAAGTGATTGTCGGCGTGGCCGACAGCCGCGCGAAGCGCCCGTTCTTCAGCACGCAGGAACGGATGGACATGGCGCGCGAGGTGCTCGCTCCCTGCAAGAACGTCATCGTGCTGAGCTTCTCCACCCTGCTCAAGGACTTCGTGATCGAGCACGGCGCGAAAGTCATCCTGCGCGGATTGCGCGCGGTATCCGATTTCGAGTACGAGTTCCAGATGGCGGGAATGAATCGCAGCCTGATCCCCGACGTGGAAACCGTTTTTCTGACACCGGGGGAAAACTACATGTTCATCTCGGCCACCATCGTGCGCGAAATCGCGACCTTCGGCGGCGATGTGAGCAAGTTCGTGCACCCATCGGTGCAGGCCCGCCTGGAAGCTCGGGCAAAATCCAGAACCGCATAGCGAGCAGCGCTCCGGCCCGCCACGCGGATCAGTGCTGGCAGCCGGTGCAGAAAAACGTGGACCGCTGACCCAGGCGAATCATCCGAACGGGCGTCACACAGCGCCTGCAGGGCTCGCCTTCCCTGGCGTACACGAAATAGCTCTGCTGGAAATAACCCGGCGATCCGTCAGCCGCATGAAAATCGCGCAGCGTCGATCCTCCCGCGGCGAGCGCATCCGTCAACGTTTGCTTCACTTCGGCGACCAGACGCTCGCATCGTGCGAGGGACAGCCGCGCGGAGCGGGCCCGCGGCAGGATACCGGCGCGAAACAGAGCCTCGTTGGCGTAGATGTTGCCAACGCCCACCACCACCGCCTGGTTCATCAGCATCAGCTTGATCGCCACGCGGCGACCCCGTGTCGCACGGTGCAGATATTCACCACTGAAAGCTTCATCAAGCGGCTCGGGCCCAAGACTGCGCAAAAGCACATGCGATTCCGCGGGAGATGCCTGCCACAACACCGACCCGAAGCGCCGGGGATCGCGCAGGCGAAGCAAGCCGTTGCCGAAGACCAGATCCACATGGTCGTGGGTACCGGGCGGCACATCCTTCGCAAGCAGGCGCAGGCTGCCCGACATGCCGAGATGCACGATCAGGGAGCCGTCGCCGCAATCGAACAGCAGGTACTTTGCCCGTCGCCGCACCCGGTCGACGACACGCCCCTTGAGCACGGAGCGCAGGTTCTTCGGCACCGGCCAGCGAAGGCGTGGCTCACGCACCACGACATCCACGATGGTTTGGCCCGTCACGCTCGGGGCAATGCCGCGCCGGGTAATTTCGACTTCGGGAAGTTCGGGCACGTTGAGGGTCGCGTGGCGATCAGGAAGATGATGAATCGGGCGGGGTTTGCGATGCTGAAATGCGACCGTGACAACTCACCCGGACTAAGCCGTCTCGTTCA
>CAMBSA010000034.1 GCA_945869935.1 Bordetella parapertussis
TCAACGGGTGGGGCGATTGGAACTTGATCAGCGCTTCCATAGGAAACGCGCGGCGCGCTCAGGCGCTTCCCGGTTTCCTCTCGGTTACCTCTCTCAGGCGCCGAGCTTTTTGCGGAATATCTCGTTCAGGACCGCGGGGTTTCCCTTACCCTTGGTGGCCTTCATCGCCTGACCGACAAGCGCATTGAGCGCTTTTTCCTTGCCGGCGCGGAATTCCTCGACCGACTTCGGATTCGCCGCGATCACGGATTCCACGATGCCCTCAAGCTCGCCGGTGTCGGAGATCTGCTTCATGCCGCGCGAGGCGATGATCGCATCGACCGCGCCCTCGCCCGCACCACCCTCGCCGTCGCCCTTCCAGAGCGCATCGAACACATCCTTGGCCATCTTGCCCGAGAGCGTGTTGTCCCGGACGCGCGCGACGAGCGCTCCAAGCCCGGCACTGGACACCGGCGTCTGCGCGATATCCAGGCCGTCGCGGTTGAGCGCACCGGCCAGCTCCACCGTCACCCAATTGGCGCACTGCTTGGCGGCGGCGGCCCCAAGGCGTTGCACCATGTCCTCAAAGTACGCCGCGGTCTCGCGCGACTGCGTGAGCTGCCCGGCGTCGTAGGGCGAAAGCCCATACTCGCCCATATAACGCTCCCGTTTGGCCGCCGGCAGTTCGGTCATCTCCGATTTCACCCGCTCGATCCATGACTCGCTCACTTCCAGCGGCAGCAGGTCAGGGTCGGGGAAGTAGCGGTAGTCATGCGCATCCTCCTTCGAGCGCATCGCGCGCGTCCTGCCCGTATCGGCATCGAACAGCACGGTTGCCTGCTGGATCCTTCCGCCATCCTCGAGCGTCTCGATCTGCCATTGCACTTCGTAATCGATCGCCTGCTGCAGGAAACGGAAGGAGTTGAGGTTCTTGATCTCGCGCCGGGTTCCCAGCGGCGTGCCCGGCCGTCGCACGGACACGTTGGCATCGCAGCGGAACGAACCCTCCTGCATGTTTCCGTCGCAGATGCCGATCCAGCGAACGAGGCTGTGCAGCGCCCGCGCATACGCCACCGCTTCTTCCGAAGAACACATGTCGGGTTCGGACACGATTTCCAGAAGCGGCGTGCCCGCACGGTTCAGGTCGATGCCGGACATGCCCTGCCCGAGCTCGCCCGCGCCCTCGTGCAGCGACTTGCCCGCGTCCTCCTCGAGGTGCGCACGCGTGAGGCGCACCGTCTTCTCGCCGTCCTTCGTTGCGATCGTGATCGTGCCGCCCTGCACCACCGGAATCTCGAACTGGCTGATCTGGTAGCCCTTGGGCAGATCGGGATAGAAGTTGTTCTTGCGCGCGAACACCGAGCGGCGGTGGATCGTCGCGCCCACCGCGAGGCCGAAGCGGATGGCGCGTTCGACCGCACCGCGGTTGGCCACCGGCAGCACGCCCGGCAACGCGATATCCACTGCGCTCGCCTGCACGTTCGGCTCCGCGCCGAACGCCGTCGACGCGCCGGAGAAGATCTTGGACTGCGTGGAGAGTTGCGTGTGCGTCTCCAGGCCGATGACGATTTCCCAGCTCATCTATGCCCCCATCCCCGCGGGCGCGCGCCTGTGCCAGTCGGTGGCGCGCTGGTAATGATGCGCCGCGCGCAGCATGCCGCCCTCGGCGAAGTAGTTGCCGACCGCGTGCAGGCCCACCGGCAGGCCGCTGTCGAAGCCACAGGGAATCGACAGCGCGGGCAGGCCCGCGAGGTTTGCGGGTACGGTATAGATGTCGTTGAAGTACATCTTCGCCGGGTCGGATGTTTTCGCGCCGATGTCGAACGCAACTGTCGGCGAGGTCGGTCCCATGATCAGGTCGCACACCTTGAACGCCTGCTCGAAGTCCTGCGCAATCAGGCGGCGCACGCGCTGCGCCTGCAGGTAATAGGCATCGTAGTAGCCGTGCGAAAGAACATACGCCCCGATCAGGATCCGCCGCTTCACCTCTGCACCGAACCCCTGCGCGCGGGTCTTGCAGTACATGTCCTGCAGGTCATCGTATTCGGGCGCGCGATAACCGTAGCGCACACCGTCGTAACGGGAGAGGTTGGAGGACGCCTCTGCCGGCGCAATCACGTAGTACGCCGGCACCGACAGCCCGGAATTGGGAAGCGAGATGTCCACCAGTGTCGCGCCGAGCCTTTCGAACTCGGCGAGCGCCGCGCGTACCGCGGACTCGGTGTCGCCCGACAGGCCCGCGCCGAAGTGCTCCTTGGGAACCCCGATGCGAAGCCCCGCAAGCGGCTTGCCCGATGCAGCTCCAGCGGTCCAGGGCGCATCGAGGTCCTTCACATAGTCCTCGGAGGCACGTTCGCTCGAGGTGGAGTCTCGGGTGTCGAAGCCCGCCATGCAGGTGAGCAGGATCGCGAGGTCTTCCGCACTCTTTGCCATCGGGCCACCCTGGTCGAGGCTCGATGCGTAGGCGATCATCCCGTAGCGCGACACGCGCCCGTAGGTCGGCTTGATGCCCGATATGCCCGACAGCGCCGCCGGCTGGCGGATCGAGCCGCCGGTGTCGGTGCCGGTGGCCGCCGGCGCGAGACGCGCGGCGATCGCGCACGCCGAGCCGCCCGATGAACCGCCCGGAACCTTGGCCGTATCCCAGGGATTCTTCACCGGGCCGTACCAGGACGATTCGTTCGACGAACCCATCGCGAATTCGTCCATGTTGGTCTTGCCAAGCATCACCGCGCCCGCCTCGTTGAAGCGCTCGATCACATGCGCGTCATAGGGCGAGATGAAATTGGACAGCATCTTCGAACCGCAACTGGTGAGCCAGCCGCGGGTGCAGAAGATGTCCTTGTGAGCGACCGGAATCCCGGTGAGCGGACCGGCTTCGCCGCGCGCGATGCGTTCATCGGCGGCGCGCGCGAGCGCAAGACTACGGTCCGCATCAAAGGTGATGAATGCGTTCAGCGACGGATTCAGGCTCTCGATGCGCGACAGGAACAGCTTTGTCAGTTCGGCGCTGGAAATGCGCTTCGACGCAAGCGCGCCGGCGAGTTCTTTGAGGGATGCTTGGATCATGAATTGTGCTCGGTGCTCGGTGCACGATGGTGGGCGCAGGCGCCGGCCGGGCGGCTGCGCCTTCGCCGTGCGTTGCTACTCGATTACCTTGGGAACCAGGTACAGGCCGGCTTCAACCTTGGGCGCGACCGCCTGAAACTGCGCACGTCGGTCGGTCTCGGTGACGACATCCTCACGCAGCCGCAAAGCCAGGTCGCCCGCATGCAACATCGGTTCGATATTGGTCGTATCCACCGCCCGCAACTGCTCGATCAGGCCGAAAACATCATTGAGCTTGGACTGCACCTCGCCGGCCTCGGCCGGGGTGGTCTCGATTCGCGCCAGCAAGGCGATCCTGCGGACGTCTTCCAAAGAGAGAGGCAAGGTAATTTTCCCGGCAAAACAACGAGTTTTGCAGTATTATACCCGACGAGGGGCACGGCCTTCCGGGATCGCTTAGCCCACATAAATTTACGGAAATTGAGGGCATGTTCGGGTTTCTTAGAAGCTATTTTTCCGACGATCTCGCGATCGACCTCGGCACGGCGAACACGCTGATCTATCAACGCGGCAAGGGAATCGTTCTCGACGAGCCCTCGGTCGTCGCAATCCGCCAGGAAGGCGGGCCCAACGGCAAGCGCAGCATCCAGGCCGTTGGCAAGGAAGCCAAGCAGATGCTCGGCAAGACGCCGGGAAGCATCACCGCCATCCGCCCGATGAAAGACGGCGTGATTGCCGACTTCACCGTCACCGAACAGATGTTGAAGCAGTTCATCAAGAAGGTGCACACCTCGCGCCTTCTTTCGCCCTCGCCACGCATCATCATCTGCGTGCCCTGTGGCTCGACCCAGGTCGAGCGGCGCGCGATCCGCGAATCGGCGCTTGGGGCCGGCGCGTCGCAGGTGTACCTGATCGAGGAACCGATGGCCGCGGCAATCGGCGCGGACATGCCGGTCGCGGAAGCCACGGGTTCGATGGTGGTCGACATCGGCGGCGGCACCACCGAAGTCGGCGTGATCTCGCTCGGCGGCATGGTGTACGCCGGTTCGGTGCGTGTCGGCGGGGACAAGTTCGACGAAGCGATCATCAACTACATCCGCCGCAACTACGGCATGCTGATCGGCGAGACCACCGCCGAGAACATCAAGAAGGAAATCGGCTCGGCCTTTCCTGGCTCCGAAGTCCGCGAGATGGAAGTGAAGGGACGCAACCTTGCCGAGGGCATACCGCGCAGCTTCACGATCAGTTCCAACGAGATCCTTGAAGCGCTCACCGAGCCGCTTAACCAGATCGTCTCGGCGGTGAAGTCCGCGCTCGAGCAGACGCCGCCCGAACTCGGCGCCGACATCGCCGAAAAAGGCATGGTCCTCACCGGTGGGGGCGCGCTCCTGCGCGACGTCGACCGCCTGCTGATGGAAGAGACCGGTCTTCCGGTGATCGTCGCCGACGATCCGCTCACCTGCGTGGTGCGCGGCTCGGGCAAGGCGCTCGAGAGGATGGACAAGCTCGGGAGCATCTTTACCGTTGACTGATCATCTGGGGAGTGAGGGGATCCGGCTCATGCCACGCTTGCGCTCCCCGGTTTTCCGCTCTCCGGATTCCGCGTTCCGCGCCTGATGGATCTCCAGCCGCCTGCGTTTTTCAACCGCGGCCCCGCTCCACGAGTACGCCTGACGTTCTTCGTTGCCCTGTCCGTTCTCCTGATGGTGCTTGACGCGCGCTTCCATTACGCCGAATCGCTGCGCCAGGTGCTGGCGCTGGTCGCCTATCCTCTGCAACGCGTCGCGCTTGCGCCGGTACAGGCGGGCGAAGCGGTGTCGGATTTCTTCACCTCGCAGAACGCGCTCACGCGCGAGAACGATGCACTGCGCGCGAAGCAGCTCCAGGCCGCGAAGGACCTCACCACGCTCGATGCGCTCGCGGCCGAAAACGCGCAACTGCGCCGCCTGCTCGATGCACGCCAGCGCGTGCCACGCAAATCCGCGTTCGCGGAAATCCTCTATTCCGGGCGCGATCCGTTTTCTCGCAAGGTCGTGGTTGACCGCGGCGCGAACGACGGCGTGCAGCTCGGCGGCCCGGTGATCGACGATGTCGGCGTGATCGGCCAGGTCACCCGCGTGCATCCTCTGCTCTCGGAGGTGACTCTCATCACCGACAAGGACCAGGCGATCCCGGTGCAGGTGGTGAGGAACGGCCTGCGGGGTGTGGCCTACGGCTCGGGCGACGGCACCACGCTCGACCTTCGCTACATGGCGGCCAACGCCGACGTGCAGTCGGGCGATACGCTCGTCACCTCCGGCATCGACGGCATCTACCCGCCGGGCCTGCCGGTGGCGCGCGTGGCGAAGGTCGAGCGCGACGCCGCCTACGCGTTCGCCAAGATCTCCTGCAACCCGGCGGCGGGCACCGACACGCATCGCCAGGTGCTGCTGCTGTCGCAGGACGACGGCCTCGCCTTGCAACCGCCGCAGACCGACCCGGCCGCCGTGCAAAAATCCTCCAAGGCGCGCCGCGTGCGCCGTCGCGACGGCTGAGGGAATACGCATGTCCTTCGACGACCGCCCGCAGCGAATCCTTCTACCGGTCAACCCGCTGTTCGTCGGGATGACCCTGCTGTTCGCACTCCTGTTCAACCTGATGCCCTGGCGCGACACCACCGGCCTGCCCGATCTGGTCGCGCTGATCCTCGCCTTCTGGTGCGTGCGCGAGCCGCGCAAGATGGGTATCGGCTTCGCCTGGGTGCTCGGCCTGCTGATCGACGCCGCCAACGGCGCGCTGCTCGGCCAGCACGCCTTCGCCTATTCGGCGCTCGCCTTCGGCGCGATGGGACTGTCGCGACGCATCCTCTGGTTTCCGCTCTGGCAGCAGGCTACGCACGTGTTCCTGCTGCTCTTCATGACGCAGTTCCTGATGCTCGCGGTGCGCATGGCCTCGGGCGCGAGCTTCCCCGGCGTGTTGTACTTCCTCGGCAGCGTCATTGCCGCCGCGCTCTGGCCGATTGCGAACGTGGTGCTGCTGGCACCGCAACGCCGCCCGCAAAATGTCGACGAGAACCGGCCGCTATGACGCGCCCCGGCGAGTGATGCAGATACACGACACCGAACGCGAGTTGCACCGATTCCAGGTCCGCGTCGGCATCGCCGCCGCGGTGGTGCTGACCTCGTTCGGCCTGCTGCTCGGACGCTTCATCTACCTGCAGGTGGTGCAGTACGAGATCTACCAGGCCAAGGCGGAAGACAACCGCATCTCGATCGTTCCGATTGCGCCCAACCGCGGCAACATCGTCGACCGCAATGGTGCGGTGCTCGCGCGCAATTACGCCGCCTACACGCTCGAACTTGCGCCGCGCAAGGTGCCCGATGTCGAACAGACGATCAGCGATCTAGAGAAGATCATCGACATCCGCCCGCAGGACCGCACCCGGTTCCGCCGGCTGATGATCGAGGCCAAGGGCGCCGAGACCCTGCCGATTCGTACCCGCCTCACCGACGAGGAAGTCGCACGCTTCGCCGCCAACCGCTTCCGTTTTCCCGGCGTGGACATCCGCGCACGGCTGTTCCGCGACTATCCCAACGGAGAATTCGCCTCGCACGTGCTCGGTTACATCGGACGGATCAACGACCGCGACCTGGAGAAAATCACCGCCGACGGACTCGGTGCCAACTACAAGGGCACCGACCACCTCGGCAAGACCGGCATCGAGCAGAGCTACGAGCGCGACCTGCACGGCCTCACCGGCTACGAGCAGGTCGAAGTCGATGCCGCCGGACGCGGCGTGCGTACGCTCTCGCGCACCGCGCCCACACCCGGCAACTCGCTCGGCCTGACCATCGACATCCAGCTGCAGGGCATCGCCGAGACCGCGTTCGGCGCGCGCCGCGGAGCGATGGTGGCGATCGAGCCCTCTACCGGCGAGGTGATCGCCTTCGTCTCCAGACCGGGGTTCGATCCGAACCTCTTTGTCGAAGGCATCGACAGCGCGAGCTGGGCGGAGCTCAACAACTCCCCCGACCGGCCGCTCAACAACCGCGCGCTCACCGGCGTGTATCCGCCCGGCTCGACCTTCAAGCCCTACATGGCGATCGCGGCGCTGGAACTGGGCAAGCGCACCGCGACGCAGACCATCCAGGACCCGGGCTATTTCATGTTTGGTGGCCGGCGTTTTCGCGATTCCAAACCCACCGGGCACGGCACGGTCGACCTGTACAAATCCATCGTCGTGTCCTCCGACACCTACTACTACCAGCTCGCCAACGACATGGGCATCGACGCGATCGCGGGCTACATGAAGAACTTCGGCTTCGGCGCGCGCACCGGCATCGACCTCGAAGGGGAGGCGATGGGCGTGCTGCCCTCGCCCGAATGGAAGGTGAAGCGCTTTCGCAAGCCCGAGCAGCAGAAGTGGTACGCGGGCGAAACCATCTCGATCGGCATCGGTCAGGGCTACAACTCCTACACTCCGATCCAGATTGCCACCGCGATGGCCACGCTCGCGAACAACGGCACGATGTACAAGCCGCACCTCGTGCGCTATATCGAGAACGTCAAGACCGGCGAGCGCCGCTACATCGAGCCCGAACTCGTGCGCTCGGTGCAGATCAAGCCCGAGTACCTCGAGCTGGTCAAACGCGCGATGGTCGGGGTCAACAAGGAAGGCACCGGCGCGCGCGTCTTCGCCGGCGCCGAGTACACCAGCGGCGGCAAGACCGGCACAGCGCAGGTGATCGGCATCAAGCAAAACGAGAAGTACGTCGAATCGAAGGTTGCCGAGCGCTTCCGCGACCATTCGCTGTTCATCGCCTTCGCCCCCGCCGACAGCCCGAAGCTCGCGCTCGCGGTGGTGGTGGAAAACGGCGGCTTCGGCGCGCGCGCCGCCGCGCCTATCGCGCGCGCGGTGCTCGACTACTACCTGCTCGGCAAGAAACCCCCGCCACCGGTGAAGGGCGCCGGCGACGACACCGCGGAGGAAGGCAGTGATTGAACGCGCCATCCGGCGACTCACCTCCTCCTTCGATGCGACGCTGATGGCGATCGCGCTTTGCATACTCACGCTTGGCATCGTCACCCTTTTTTCCGCGAGCAACGAGAATCCGGCGCGGATCTCGGCGCAGCTGGCGAACATCGGCGTTGCCTTCGCCGCGATGTGGGTGATGTCGCAGATCCCGCCGCAGACGCTGATGCGCTTCGCACCGCCGATCTCCCTCATCGGCCTCGTCCTGCTGGTTGCGGTGGCCTTATTCGGCGACATACGCAACGGCGCGCGGCGCTGGCTGAATCTCGGGATCACCAGCATCCAGCCCTCGGAGATGATGAAGATCGCGATGCCGTTGATGCTCGCCTGGTATTTCCAGAAGCGCGAATCGATGTTGCGCGTAGCCGACTACGCGGTGGCGGCGTTGCTCCTGCTCGTGCCCACCTACCTCATCGCACGCCAGCCTGATCTCGGCACCGCGCTGCTGGTGGCCTCCGCCGGCTTTTTCGTGATCTATCTCGCGGGGCTTTCCTGGAAGATCATCGTCAGCCTGTCTGTTGCCGGCCTCGCCGCGCTGCCCTTCCTGTGGTCACTGATGCACGACTACCAGCGCCGCCGCGTCCTCACCCTGCTCGACCCCACCGAGGATCCGCTCGGCGCGGGCTATCACATCATCCAGGCGACCATCGCGGTCGGCTCGGGCGGCATCTTCGGCAAGGGCTGGCTCAAGGGCACGCAGACCCACCTCGAATTCATCCCGGAACGGGCGACGGATTTCATCTTCGCGGTGTACTCGGAGGAGTTCGGGCTGCTCGGCAATGCGCTTCTTTTGCTGCTGTATCTCGCGATCATCACCCGCGGCCTGATGATCGCGGCCAATGCGCCCACCTTCTTCGCGCGCCTGCTCGCTGGCGCAGTCATCCTCACGTTCTTTACCTACGCCTTCGTCAACATGGGCATGGTCTCGGGCATCCTGCCGGTGGTCGGCGTGCCGCTGCCGCTGGTGTCCTATGGGGGCACCGCGCTGGTGACGCTCTTCACCGGCCTCGGCATCCTGATGAGCATCCAGAAACACCGCAAACTGGTGCAGACATGAATCGCCCTGCTCGAACCGGATCAGTCTTTTCCCTGTGCGCGCTGCTTGCCGCCTGCGGCAGCGCACCGGTGGCGCCGGTGATCGATCGCGAGCCGTCCGCCGAAACGCCTGCTGCTGCCCCTGCTGCCCCGACCGCCGCCGCCCCACGGCCCGCACCCACGCCGCCAGCGTCACCGCGACGCGGCGGCTACTACAAGGACGACGGCCCGGGCGAAGGACCGGTGCCGGATCTCGCGGCGATCGAGGCGCCCGAGCCGCGCGTCGAACCGCTGCACCGCTTTGCCAACAACCCCTACAACGTGTTCGGCATCGACTACCTGCCGATGCGCACGCTCGGCCCCTTCCGGCAGAGCGGGCTGGCGAGCTGGTACGGTAAAAAATTTCACGGCCAGAAAACCTCCAGCGGCGAGATCTACGACATGTACGGCATGACCGCCGCGCACCCGACGCTGCCGATCCCGAGCTATGTCCGCGTCACCCGCTCGACCGACCGCCGCTCGGTGATCGTGCGGATCAATGACCGCGGCCCCTTTCATCCCGGCCGGGTGATCGATCTTTCCTACACCGCCGCATGGAAGCTCGGCTATGTCGACGCGGGCAGCACGCCGGTGGAAGTGGAACTCATCCGCCCCGAAGACATGCCCGCGATCATCTCCGCGCGCCGCAACGATCGCCTTGCGCGCGGCACTGCCGTGGCATCGACCGCACCCGTCGCGGCGAGGCCGGCCGAATCCCCGGCCGCGGCGGCGGTGAATACTCAGACCGTCATTCCCGCGGCGGCCTCCGCCACGGCATCGAACGCCGTCGTGACCGGCCACGCGAACGCTGCCTCCGGCAACGTCTACGTGCAGCTCGGCGCGTTCTCGGCGCGCGAAAGCGCCGAGACCTTCCGCGCGCATGTGTACCGCGAACTCGCCTGGCTCAACCAGGCCATCGAGATCCTGCCGGGCATCAACCTG
>CAMBSA010000035.1 GCA_945869935.1 Bordetella parapertussis
CAGGTGCAGGGCGCGCTGTCCTGGTTCGTCGACAGCTACGGCAGCATCGCCAACTGGAAGGCAAGCGTCGACCGCCTGCTCACCTTTCACCGCGCGCTCGATGAAACCCATGCCGAGGCCGAGCATCCTGCGGGCATACGGATTGAAGAAACTCCCGCCGACACCATCGCAAGCGACAGTCTGGATATCAAGCTCCCCGACGGTTCGCGCCTGTTGACGCATGCGGCTTTCAACCTTAAGCCCGGCGAACGCGTACTTCTGACCGGGCCCTCGGGCAGCGGAAAGAGCACGCTGTTCCGATCAATCGCGGGCATCTGGCCGTTCGGGGCCGGAAAGATTCGCCTGCCTGCCGGCGCGAAGCTGATGTTCCTTCCGCAGAAACCCTACATTCCGATCGGCACGCTGCGCGAGGCGGTGTCCTACCCGGCCGAAGCCGGGAGTTTCAGCGATAAGACGATCGGCAAAATCCTGGAGGACGTGCGCCTCGCCCCGTTCGCACATCGGCTGGAGGAGAACCGCAACTGGTCACTTGCGATGAGCCTTGGCGAACAGCAGCGTCTCGCGGTCGCACGCGCCCTGCTGCACCGGCCGAAATGGCTGTTCCTCGACGAAGCGACCGCCTCGCTCGACGAAGCCCTGGAATCCCACCTGTATGCCCTGATTGCCGAACGCCTGCCGGGCACCACGATCATGAGCATCGCCCACCGTCCGAACGTCGCGGCCTATCACGACCGGCGGCTTAGCTTCACCCGCAGCGGGGAGACGACAACGCTCGCCAGCGCGTGACGCGAGGCAACTCATCCTGCGGACTTCCCCGACAATTGCGCACTTATTCTTTTTCATATCTAGGAAATACGCAGCAAAGTAGTCTATTTTATTGCTAAATTTGGCAATTATATGATGACAAAAGCACCGGTCCCCGGCTAGGCGAGCGCGCGCAGTTTGCTGTTCGGCTCGGGATACGGATAGAGCACATTCATCGCCACGCTCTGCGCCGACGCCTGCATGATGCGCACATGCTCGCGGCGCAGTTCGCGCGCCTGCCGGCAGCCGCAGGAGTGGGCGATCATGTCGATCTCCTTGTTCATGCCGGCGATGTAATTCGCCACCCGCAGATACTTCTCCTCAACCACCAGGCCGCGCTGCAGCCTCGGGTTGTGCGTGGTGATGCCGGTGGGACAGGTGTTCTGATGGCAGCGCAGCGCCTGGATGCAGCCGAGCGCGAACATGAAACCGCGAGCGGTGTTGACAAAGTCGGCCCCCGCGCAGAGCGCCCATGCCGCCTTCGCCGACGTGACGAGCTTGCCGGCGGCGATCACGCGAATCCGCGGACGCAGGCCGGATTCGATCAGCGCATCCACCACGCGCGGGAGCGCTTCAGCGATGCCGAGCGCCATGTGATCGGCAAGCGCTTGCGGCGCCGCACCCGACCCGCCTTCGCCGCCGTCAATCGCAAGAAAATCCGGCGCGTACTCGAGGCCGCGCCGATTGACCGCCTCGGCAATTTCGTTGATGAATTGCCAGCCGCCGATTGCCGTCTTCACGCCGACCGGCTTGCCGGTGAGATCGCGAACGCGCGCGACCATGTCGAGAAGCTGGTCGGCGCTGCCGATCTCGGGATGGCGGTTCGGGCTGATCGAGTCGGAGTGCTCGGGAATGCCGCGGATGCGCGCGATCTCCGCCGTCACCTTGGCCGCGGGAAGCACACCGCCCTTGCCCGGCTTGGCGCCCTGCGACAGCTTGATCTCGAAGGCCTTGACCTGAGGATGCGCGGCGATCTCCCGCGCGCGCTCGGGCGAGAGCCGGCCCTTGTCGTCACGAATGCCGTACTTCGCGGTGCCAATCTGCATGATCACGTCCGCGCCACCCTCGAGGTGATGCGGCGACAGCCCGCCTTCGCCGGTGTCTATCCAGCAGCCCGCCTGCGCGGCACCGCGCGACAGCGCGCGCACCGCCGGCGCGGAAATCGCACCGTAGCTCATGCCCGAGATGTTCAGTATCGAGCGGGCGAGGAACGGCTCCCGGCAATAGCCCTCACCTATGGTGAGCGAGGGCGTGGGCAAGCGGTCCTCCTCGAGGATCGCGTACGGTGCGTTGACGAACAGGATCGCGCCCGGCTCCTGCATCAACGCGGTGGAACCGAATCCGATCACGCCGCCCTCGTCCTTGGCCAGGCGATACACCCAGCCGCGGGTGGCGCGATTGAAGGGCATCTCCTCGCGATCGCCCATGAAAAAATACTGGCGGAAATACTCGCCGAGCTGCTCGAAGTAATAGCGAAGGTGCCCGACCACCGGGTAGTTGCGAAGCACCGTGTGCTTCTTCTGGGTGATGTCTCTGATGAACACCACCACAATCCAGACGATGAACGCGAACGCGAGCAGCGTTCCGATACCGTAGGAGACCACTCCAAGCACTGTCGACACGGCCCCTCTCCCCTGCGACGCGTTTCTGCCGCTCCTGCCGATGATAGGAGAATTCAGCCCGCCCTGTGAGGACGAGCTCAAGGCCCGCGCCTGCCCGGACTAGGGCAACGGGCGGACGATCACCGAACTCGCATCGTCGGCCGAACCGTGCTCGATTTCATCGGGGGTCGCGGGCCGGATCTCCACGACGGTGGCGACAAACCTGAGGCCGATGCCCGCAAGCGGATGGTTGCCATCGAGCACCACCTTGCCATCGGCCATATCGGTGACGGTGAAGATCACGCCGTCGTCATCGCTGCCGGGCGAGCCCTCGAATCGCATGCCGGTCTCGAGTGTCTCCGGGAACCGCGTGCGCGGCTCCACCCGGAGCAGACTTTCGTCGTAATCACCAAACGCGTCTTCGGGCTCGAGGCGAACCTCCACCCTGTCCTTCAAGCCCTTGCCTTCAAGCGCAGCCTCGGCGGGCGGAAAGATGTCGCCGAATCCGCCGTGCAGGTATTGCACCGGTTCGTCGGTGCTGTCGATCAGTTCGCCCTGCAGGTCGGAGAGTTCGACATCAAGCGTAACAACGCTGTTCTTCGCGATTTTCATTTTTACGATCTTATACGGAGGATCAGGCGGCGCGACAGATGCGCCCTTGGCAACCCGGGTCGGCTCAAGCGAGCGACTTCAGTAGATCAAGTACATCGTACACGTGACCGCGCGGGTTCATGCCCTGGAATACATGGCGCACCCGCCCCTTCTTGTCGATCACGAAGGTCGAGCGTGTCACGCACACGCGGCGCTCGCCGTTCGCCTTGAGCTCCTGCCAGACTCCGTACTTGCGCCCGGCTACGCCTTCGGTATCGGCGAGCAGCGGAATCGACACGCCGTTGGCATCACGGTACTCGGCGTGCGACAGGCAGTCGTCCGGACTGATGCCGATCACCACCGTGTGGTAACGCTCGAAGTCGTGCTCATGATCGGAGAACTCCGCCATCTGCAGGGTGCACGCGGGCGTGCCGTCGCGCGGGTAGAAAAACAGCACCAGGTTCTTCTTGCCGCGGAACCGCGCAATGTCCACCAACTGCATGTCCGCGTCGTGCAGTGAGAAGAGCGGTGCGGGTTGACCCGCTTGCAATAAAGCGATGTCCACGTGATGGCCTCGAGTGTAAGCACCTCGGTTGACACTTTGCGCCAAAAGCTCCTGCAGCGCACCAAGACTATAATTCGTGCGATGACTTTGCAACTACTCGGCGGTATTAGTTCACGGCAGTTTCTCGCTCGTCACTGGCAGAAGCGGCCGCTCCTCGTGCGCAACGCTATGCCCGGATTCGCGGGCTTCGCGCAGACCACCGACCTGTTTCGCCTTGCTGAACGCGACGACGTGGAAACCCGCGCGATCGAACGCCATGGCCGCCGCTGGTCGCTCGAACACGGCCCCTTCACGCGCCGCAACTTCGCGGCCCGCCCCGCGCGCAACTGGACGCTGCTGGTCTCCGGCCTCAACAATCACCTGCCCGAGGCCGACGCACTGCTTCGCGATTTCAGCTTTCTGCCGTACGCACGCCTGGACGACGTCATGGTGAGTTATGCCGCACCCGGCGGCGGTGTCGGCCCGCACTTCGACTCTTATGACGTGTTTTTGTTACAGGGATTCGGTCGCCGCCACTGGAAAATCGGGCCCGCACGAGGCGCGAAGACCGTCGAGGGCAATTTCCTGCGTCAACTCGCGGATTTCAAACCCGAGGAAGAAATGATCCTGGAGCCCGGCGACATGCTCTACCTGCCGCCGGGCTGGGGACATGACGGCGTGGCGGTGGATCACTGCACCACCTACTCGGTCGGGTTCCGCTCGCCCACCGCGCAGGAACTTGCGATCGAATTCCTGCGCAGCTTTGAGGACGAGGTGAAACTCGACGGACTGTACGCTGACCCGAAACTGCGCTCGACCGCGCGACCCGCCGCGATCCCGGACGACATGATCCGCTTCGCGCGCAGCAGCATCGGCCGGATGCGCTGGCGCAACGCGTCGGTTGACGATTTCCTCGGACGCTATCTCTCCGAGCCAAAAGCAATCGTCAGCTTCAATCCGCGTCCGCGAAAACCCCCGGTCGCCGCCTTTGCGAAACAGCTTGCGAGAAGCGGCGCGCGGCTCGATGCGCGCACGCTGCTGCTGTATCGTGGCCGACGATTCTTCGTAAATGGTGAGTCGTTTGACCCGGCGCGCACCGAAGCCGGCCCGCTCGCCAAGCTTGCCAACAACCGCAGACTGCCCGCAGGACCGCAGGGACAGGACCTTGCCGCACGCCTCTCCGACTGGTATTTGCATGGCTGGCTGCATCTCGGAGCTGACGATGTCGGAGCAGACCGCCCCCCCTCCTGAACGAACGCTGATCACGTCGCGACGCGAGTATGTCGATGCCGTGACTCGCGTGCTTGGCCTTGCCCGCCACGAGATCCGGATTTTCGATCCCGATCTCGCCGACATCGGCCTGAACAACGAACAAGCCACGCGCGTTCTTCACCAGTTCTTTGTCAGAAGCCGCACGCAGCGCCTTTTCATCGCGGTGCATGACACCGGCTTCGTCGCAAAGCGTGCACCGCACCTGATGCGCCTGCTCGGCACCTTTTCCGGAAACATGTTGATCCACAAGACGCAGGGCGACGCGGCACGCGTGCAGGATTGTTTCGCGTTGGCCGACGAGGAACATTTCGTGCGCCGCAAGGTGGCGCAGCAGCCGCGCGGGGCGGTGTACCTGAACGACCCCAAGGAAGCGCGCGGCACGCGCGAGCGCTTCGACGAAATATGGGAAAGCTCCTACCTCGCGGTGTCTGCAAGTACGGTCGGCCTCTGAGCCACACTTGGGGCAAGCGCGTCCGGCGATGCCAGCTAAGCGACAGGAATGTTGCACTGCGGAATAGTATAATTCGCGGCGCTTGAGGAAGGGTCAGACAGTTCCGGCCCCGCCACGGCTACCTGCCAATCCGTACACTTTGCAAGAAAAGAGGAAATTCAATGAAACGCACCCTGATCGCCGCGGCAATCGCCGCCCTTGCACTCGCCGCTTGCGGCAAAGAAGAACCGAAACCGGCGCCGGCCCCCGCGCCCGCTGCTGCTCCCGCTCCGGCGCCGGCCCCCGCGCCTGCCGCCGCTCCCGCTGCCCCGGCCGCGGAACCGGCCAAGGCGCCCGCCGACGCAGCAAAGGACGCGAAGAAGTAATCGCGTTCCGAGTATCCGTATCGACCGGGGTTTCGAACGCCGGTTGGTTCAGGTACCAGGAAAAAAGCCGGCCTGAGGGCCGGCTTTTTTCCTGGCTCAAACGTCTGCGGTGTCGAACTGCTTCTAGGGAATCGCTGATCAAGTCCAATTTCGAGGCTTGAAGGTTCAGCGTTCCCATCTGAGATGGGGGCGTTACGAGGCGGCGTAGCCCCCTTGTTCAGTGGCTCCCTAGGCGAGTTCCCTCCAGTCGAACCCTTCGCCTTGGGTCGCCACGACAATCCAGGCGGGATCACACCCGATCGCCGCTGCAAACGCGTTGCGCGCAAGGTCCGGTGAATTGTTGCTTTCCGAGAGATGCGCCGCGATGACATGCTTCAGCCCGGGATGGGCGACGGCGGCAAGTATGCCTGCCGCAGCCGCGTTATCCAGATGCCCGAGACGTCCGGAAATCCTCGCCTTGAGTGAAGGCGGATACGCTCCGTTTGCGAGCATGTCGCGATCATGGTTCGCCTCGAGCACCAGCGCATCGCACGAGGCAAGGGTCGCCTCGATATGCGGCGTGCTGCACCCGGTGTCGGTGAGAACGCCCAGGCGATGCGCTCCGTTCGAGATCACGTACTGGACCGGCTCGCGTGCGTCATGGGGTACGGTATAAGGCAATACTTCGAGCGCGCCCACGGAAAACGGCGACTCTCCATGGACAAGGCTGAGCTCGACGCCTGCGTCGAAGCCATCATCGCCCGCACGAACAGCGACCAGCGTCCCGTGAGTCATCCAGACAGGAATCCGATGGCGACGCGCGAATCCGAACACGCCGCCGACATGGTCCTCATGCTCATGCGTCACGATGATGCCGGTGAGATCGGACGGCGCCAGACCAAGTCGCGCAAGCCGCGCAGTCGTGTCACGAATGGAAAAACCGCAATCGAGCAGAAGCCTTGATTCGCCGCATTCGGCAACCAGACCGTTGCCTGCACTGCCACTACCGAGGGATGCAAAGCGCAGACAGCCGGCGCCCGCGCCAGCCGGCGCGTCGTCGGTCTCCCGCAGAGTCATTTCAACTGCTGTTGCAGCAGGGTAAGTATCTTGCGCGATGTCTCGGACTTGTCGTCGACGCCGTCCTTGTTCAGGACGAGAACCTGGCTGGTATCTTTCATGTCCTTGACGACCACGCGGTACTGCTCGGTCTTGAACTCGCCCCTGGACGAACGCCAGAACATCAACTTGGACAGCACGCCGTCATTCTTTTTGGCCGTGTCCATCGCATCCCGCTCGGGATCCACATAACGCACAAAGTAGTACCCCTTGGAGCGGTCGCGATCCTCCACCGTGAACCCGACTCGATCGAGCGCAAGCCCAACGCGACGCCAGGCACGATCGAAGGGCTCGTCCAGATCGAGCAGACCCGAACCCGCCCCCTGCTGGATCTTGGCACGATCGGTCTGCGGCGAGCCTGCTATCTGGCTCCTGGCCCGGCCTTCATCCACGCCGAACCGCATCATCATGCGGCGAAGGAACTCCGCTTCGAGTTCGGAATCGCTCGGCCGCGGCTGCCAGGTCGTCGAATCTTTCGCGGAACTGGTATAGACCTCCTCCACACCGCGATGGCTGACATAGATTTCGGTCGTGCCGGGCTCCGTGCCGCGCTCAAGCCGTGTGCGGAACTTGTCCCGCTCGCCGGTTGAGTAGGCGCCGTCCATCACCCTGCCGAGAATGTTCCGGATCACATCCTGCGGGATTTTCGCGCGGTTCTCTGCCCAGTCGGTTTCCATGACGCCGGTTTCGACCTGCTCGATCTTGATCAGGAACCCGAGTTCCTGCCAGAAGTCCTTCACCACCGGCCAGACTTTTTCCGGAGATTCGGGTACCACCAGCCAGCGTTGAGTTCCCGAGCGCTGGATACGGACCTTGTCCACGGACGGCAGCATTGCAGACGTAGCCGTGCCCGGGGACCGTCCGGAACGCTCAGTGCTGTAGGCGGAATAGGTCGCAACACCGGCAGGATTCACTTCAGGCACCGCATATCGGTCATCCCGGGTGGGTGACGCAAGACCCGGAGGAATCTCAAGCGGCGGCAACTTGCCCGCCGACTTGTATTCGATCTTCTTCGACTCCATCAGCGAGTTGCCGCCACAACCCGCCAACAGCACGGTGATCGCTGCGACGGCAGTCCGACGGAACGCGGGGGTAAATCTCATCCGTTTTTCCCTTCGACAACGCGCAGGCCGCTTGGAAGTGTTATTCCGGCCTCTCGCATGGCTTCCCTGAGTACATCGTGATACTGGGCGGTAAGCGGGGTGAGCGGCAGCCGGATACCCATACCGATCAGGCCGAGTTGCGCCACCACCCACTTGACTGGAATCGGGTTCGCTTCCACAAACAGCTTCTGGTGCAGCGACAGCAGGCGGAAATTGATTTCGCGCGCAAGCGGAAGATTCCCCGCATGGGCAGCAGCGCACATTTCGTGCATCAGGCGCGGCGCAACGTTCGCCGTGACTGAAATGATGCCCTTGCCGCCAAGCAGCATCAGCAGCATGCCGGTTGCGTCGTCGCCACTGTAGACGGTGAATCCGGCGGGGGCACGATTGATAAGATCCGCGCCGCGTTCCAGATTGGCGGTTGCATCCTTCACGCCTACAATATTCGGCACCTGCGCCAGGCGCAGGAGCGTGTCGTTGGAAATGTCGGTGATCGTGCGGCCCGGCACGTTGTAGACGATCTGGGGAATCTCGACGCGCTCGGCAACGTGCCGAAAATGACGGTACAGCCCTTCCTGCGTCGGCTTGTTGTAATACGGCACGACAGTTAGGCAGGCGTTCGCACCGGCCTTCTTGGCGGACTCGGTCAATTCAAGCGATTCGGCGGTCGAATTTGCCCCCGTACCCGCGATGATCGGAATGCGACCGCGTGCATGCTCGACCGCGATGCGTATCAGCTGTTTGTGATCATCGAAGTCGACGGTGGGCGATTCGCCCGTGGTGCCAACCACGACGATGCCATCGGTGCCTTCGGCGATATGCCAGTCGATCAAGGCGCGGAAGCGCACGAGGTCAAGCGCCCCGTCATCCTGCATCGGAGTCACGATGGCGACGATGCTTCCCGTGGTCATGGCACAAACCTCTTGAAAATTAATAGTCTATTTTATCCCAACCGGTCTCGCGGAGCGCGCCCTTCCAAGGCTAAATCTTGTAAAGAAGTGTATCCGCACGAATTGCGCAAAGCCTTTGAATTACCGCCGGTTTCGGGCTGGAAATCGTGCCCTGTTCAAACGCTGCCACAACGAAATTCCCGGGTACCTGTTCCAGCAACTCCCCCGGGGTCAGAAGAAAGTCCGGATTCGCGGGACGACCGTGAAATTCATTGCCTCGGGCAAAAGTTTCATAGATCAAGACGCCCCCGCTTCGCAACGCGGCGAAAAGCACGGGAAACAACGGCCGGTGGAGGTAATTGGTCACCACCAGTGCGTCAAAGTTCCCGTCGGGGAAGGGCCATGGCCCGGATTCGATATCCGCGCAATGAACATCGATGCCGTACTGACTGCCAAGTACACGCAATGCCTCCGGGTCGCGATCCAGCGCGCTCACCCGATGGCCCCGCCCGCTCAGATAGCGCGCATGCCGCCCCTGGCCGCAGGCGACATCCAGCACAGTTCCATTCGACGGAATCAGGTGCGCAAAACGAATCACCCAGTCTGAAGGTTCGCCGATGCCGTGAGGCTGCGGGTGCGGAATCGTCATGGCAGTACTTTCCATACCGGTCGAACAATCTAAAAGGACGAGCCCGGTTGCCCGAGAAATTCAATCTCCTCAGGAGTGGACGCCCGACCGAGGATCGCGTTTCTGTGAGGGAAACGCCCGAATCGCGAAATCACCTCACGATGGCGGTATGCATAGTCGATCGGGCTTGTGCTGTCCGGATCGCCCCGCAGGGATTCGAACAACTCCACCGAGCGATCCTGGTCAGCCCGATTCTCCGAATGCTCGAACGGCAGGTAGATGAACCAGCGCTGGACAGGAAGAAGGCTGCGATCGAAGCCGCGCGCAACGGCACGCCTCGCCAACGCGAGCGCACTGCCGTCCGATGCGAACGAACGCGGGGTGCCACGGAACATGTTTCTGGGAAACTGATCGAGCACCACGGCGAGTGCGAGCGCCGATTCGGGCTCATTTCCCCAGGCATCGCACTGGCCCGCCGCCACGCGTTCGTAAAGGTCAAGAAAATCCGTGCGTATTTGTGCGTCGAAGTCGGGGTCCTTCCGAAACCAGACGTCCCGGACCCGTCCGTAGCCCGCCGAACCCGACGGGCCGAACCAGAACTCGAGCACATCGTGGAAATCCGCCATCGATAAGGGTAGAGAACCGAAGGGGTGAGCCGAATCGCGACGCGTGGACG
>CAMBSA010000036.1 GCA_945869935.1 Bordetella parapertussis
GGCGGCTGTCTTGAGCAGGTTGAACGAGATGTTCGCCGCGTCCAGCGTCGGCATGATCAGCAGGTTCGCCTCGCCCTTCAGACGGGTGCGCGGCAATGTCGCCATTCTAAGTTCTGCAGACAACGCGGCGTCACCGTGCATTTCCCCGTCGATCTCGAGTTCGGGCGCGCGTTCGGCGATCAACTCAAGCGCCTGGCGCATCTTCTGGGCAGACGGCGAATCGCTGGTGCCAAACGAGGAATGCGACAACAAGGCCACCTTGGGCACGATGCCGAAACGGCGCACTTCTTCGGCCGCGAGCAGCGCCATTTCGGCGATTTGCTCCGCACTCGGGTCGAGATTGACGTAGGTGTCGCAGATGAACACCGTCCGTTTTGGCAGCATCAGAACGTTCATCGCATAGTAGTTCCGCGCTCCGGCACGCCGTCCGATCACCTGGTCCACGAACTGCAGATGCAGACCGTAGGTTCCGAAGGTGCCGCAGATCATCCCGTCCGCATGCCCTTTATGCAGCATCATCGCGCCTATAAGGGTGTGGCGTCGCCGCATCTCGATTTGCGCATACTGGATGGATACGCCGCGCCGTTCGGTCAGGCGGTGGTATTCCTCCCAGTAGCTGCGATAGCGCTCGTCCCATTCGGGATTGACGAGCTCGAAATCCACGCCGGGTTTGATACGCAGACCATAGCGCTCGATCCTGCGCGCCACAACCGCCGGCCGGCCGATTACGATCGGACGTGCCAATCCATCGTCAACCACGCCCTGAACTGCGCGAAGCACCCGCTCATCCTCGCCTTCCGCATACACCACCCGGCGTTTTGGCCCGAGCTTGGCGGCCGTGAACAGCGGCTTCATGATGAGCCCGGAGTGATACACGAACTGCTGCAGCGAGTCGCGGTAGGCGTCGAAATCGGTGATCGGCCGTGTGGCCACGCCGGAATCGATCGCTGCCTTCGCGACCGCTGGCGCAATCTCGACGATGAGCCGCGGATCAAACGGCTTCGGAATCAGGTACTCGGGGCCAAACTTGAGATTGGTCTCGCCGTAGGCCGCGGTCACTACCTCGGACTGTTCCGCCATAGCAAGACCGGCAATCGCCCGCACTGCGGCGAGTTTCATTGCCTCGTTGATCTGGGTGGCTCCCACGTCCAGCGCCCCACGGAAAATGAACGGAAAGCAGAGGACATTGTTGACCTGGTTCGGATAGTCGGAGCGGCCGGTGGCGATCACCGCATCGGAACGGACCGCCTTGACTTCGTCGGGGCGAATCTCGGGCGTCGGATTGGCAAGCGCGAGGATCAGCGGCTTCGAAGCCATCACCTTGACCATCTCACCCTTGAGAACTCCGCCCGCGGACAGCCCAAGGAAAACGTCCGCACCCTCGATAATGTCGGCGAGCTTGCGCGCGTCGGTTTTCCGGGCGTAGCGGACCTTGTTCTCGTCCATCAATTCGGTGCGTCCCTGCCAGACCACGCCGGCCAAGTCGAAAACCCAGACGTTGTCCATCGAAAGCCCGAGGGATACCAGCAGGTCTAGACACGCGAGCGCCGCGGCGCCGGCGCCGGAGCAGACGAGTTTCACCTTGGTGATGTCCTTGCCCACCACCCGTAGTCCGTTGAGAACAGCAGCCCCCACGATGATGGCGGTACCGTGCTGGTCGTCGTGAAAAACCGGGATCTTCAGCCGCTCCCGAAGCTTGCGTTCGACGTAGAAACATTCGGGTGCTTTTATGTCCTCGAGGTTGATGCCCCCGAACGTGGGCTCGAGCGCCGCGACGATATCGACCAGCTTGTCCGGGTCGAGTTCATTCAATTCGATATCGAAGCAGTCGATGCCGGCGAACTTCTTGAAAAGGACCGCCTTGCCTTCCATCACCGGCTTCGCCGCAAGCGGACCGATCGCGCCAAGTCCAAGTACCGCCGTCCCGTTGGTGACCACCGCGATCAGGTTGCCGCGTGACGTGAGATTGCGTGCTTCCATCGGGTCGCGCACGATCTCTTCGCACGCAAACGCAACACCGGGTGAATAGGCAAGCGAGAGGTCACGCTGGTTGACCATGCCCTTGGTGGGCGCGATCGCCAGTTTTCCCGGTCGGGGAAGTCGGTGGTAGTCGAGTGCTGCTTGCTTGAGTGAATCATCCATTGACGGGTCCCCGGCATGTTGCGAACGCCCTGACCGTCCGTCCCAATTACAGGAGGGGAGGGATCGATGCGGCGATCCGAAGGATTATAGTCGACCGCCCTTGCACATTCCCGCGTCGGTATGATGCACAAGATTCCTCGCATATCCGAGTTCCGGTCAGGTATTGCCGATACGCGGCCCCATTGAAACTCTGCCCAAGCCTCCCCTGCACGCAATGACGACGACCTACTCCTTTTCCGACCGGATGCGCGAAATCGCGCCGTTTCGCGTGATGGAGGTGGTCGAACGCGCGAGACAACTCGAAGCCGAAGGGAAGTCGATTATCCATATGGAAATTGGCCAGCCCGATTTCGGCGCACCGCGGCAGGTGGTCGACGCGGCGGTTCGCGCTCTTCAAACCTTGCCGCTCGGATACACGACCACCCCCGGCATTCCAGAGCTTCGCGACGCGATTTCCGGCTGGTATTCGCAGCGTTTCGGGGTGAACGTCCCGAGAGAGAGAATAGCGGTTACGGTCGGCGCGTCCGGCGCGTTTCTCGCTGCGCTGGGTGCAATGGTCAATCCGGGGGACGAAGTCCTGATGGCAGATCCCTGCTACCCATGTAATCGCCATTTCGTGCGGATGTTCGAAGGCAAGGCGCGCCTGATTCCTGTCGATGACCGGCAAGGCTATCAACCGTCCGCGGCGGATATCGCGCGACACTGGAGTCCTGCAACGCGCGGCGTGCTCATCGCATCACCATCCAATCCGACCGGCACGTCGATAGACCGCACGGCCTTGCAGGCCATCCACTCGTACGCAAAAGCGCGCGGCGCGTACCTGTTAGTCGATGAGATCTACCAGGGTCTGAGTTACACGGATGACGCCTACACCGCGCTGGAATTGAGTGACGATGTCATTGTGATCAATAGCTTCTCCAAGTATTTCTGCATGACAGGATGGCGCCTCGGCTGGATCATCGCACCCGCGGCGCTGATGCGACAGGTGGAAAAACTCGCACAAAGCATGGTCATCTGCCCGCCGGCCCCCGCACAATTCGGCGCATTGGCGTGCTTTGAACCGGAGACTATTGCAACACTTGAAGACAGAAGACAGGAATTCCGCAGACGGCGCGACTTCCTGGTTCCCGCACTCAAGTCCCTGGGATTCAAGGTCCCGGTCACCCCCGACGGCGCGTTCTATGTCTACGCCGATTGCTCATCGTTTTCCAGCGACAGTTCGAACTTCGGGGCCCAACTGCTGGAATCTGCGGGGGTGGCAACCGCGCCAGGGTGCGACTTCGGCGACTACCGTGCCAGCGAACACATCCGATTCGCCTACACGCGTTCAATGCAGGAACTCGAACTCGGCGTCAGCCGCCTGCAGAAATTTCTACGCGCCGGCTAAGGCGCTACAAATCCGCGTTCAGGCCGCGGCCGGCTTCGTCGCAGTCAGGCGTTCGAACCGCAATAAGGCCTGCCGCATACGTTCCTTTTCCGCCATGACCTTCTGGGCGTAGGTGCCCGTCGAGTCCGACATCGCGCCGGCGTAGGTCTGGAGTCCCGACTCGACGCTACCTGTACGACGGATGTACTCCTTGAGGATTCGCGCACCTACAAGAATGTTCGTCATGGGATCAAGCAGCGCCTGTTCGCCCGCGCTCACGTCGAACTTGTCCTGATGGTGCTTGGGGATCACCTGCATCAAACCCTTGGCGCCCATCACACTCTCAGCGATCGGATTGAGCCCGGATTCGATCCCCATGACCGCGAGAATGATCAATGGATCCAGACCCACGCGCTGCCCCACAACGTAAGCCGCACCTACCAAAGGTTCCGCTGCATCGAGCGCCACTTTGTAGCGACGCGAAAGATATGAAGCGAGGGCACGATACCTCGGGTCTTCCGAATAGATGACCGGTTCAAAAAACGCCAGGCCGTCATACCGAATCTGCCCAAACGCTGTTGAGCGATTGTCAGATGAAGCCACCCACGAGCGCCCCATCTGTACTGCGATGAGAATCACCGCGGCCAGTCCGACAAGTGCGAGTCCGTGGTGCAACATAGATACGAAAGATGAAAACCGGACAGTCAAACCACGCTTCAGGGCGGATGCGTTCATTGCATGCCTCCTATTTGTAACCCGGGAAGGGTCGCAAGAATTTAAGTCTCTCCAGCGTCGAGGAAAAACTTAACTCATTGATTTATTGCGTTTTTGGCAGATCAAGCGCGCAAGTAGCGCGATCTAGGCCGACCGCTGCCGACTGTGTCGATACGATCGTACTCTGACGATCACCGATGCCGGACCCCGATGACACGGGGATTATGTAATTGAATGCATTATAACCTGAAAACGCAGTTTAATTAATAAGTTACAGCACGTCAAGCTGCGATACCGAAGTGCCGATCATCAGATTTATATTGCGACGCAGCATAGCACGACCAGGGAGGGCCAGAAAAACCCGGCTTGCCCAACCGAACGCCTGATAAACTACGCAGGCCTTCGGTAGCCAAGCCGGGGGTGCCATTCTCTACCGAACGTCTGCGGATCAACTCATGTGTGAGCATGAGTTGTCCGCAGTTCGTTCGACACCCGCTTAGGGCCTTGAGCCCGTCGGAAACGGCCAAGCGGCTGCCGGATTTAGCGCAGTCCTTGCGCCAGACGTCGCTGCGGCGGACGGGGCCGAAGCCACCGAGGTCATCGCAGTTGCCGCCGATTTTGCAGCTGGCTTCGCCTTTTTCTTCTTGGCCGGTTTCCGCGCAGCTTTTTTGGCTGCTTTCTTTTTCTTCGCGGGTTTCTTGGCTGCCTTTTTCTTGGCAGCTTTTTTCTTTACTGCTGTCTTCTTTGCGGCTTTCTTTTTTGCTGCTGCTTTCTTCTTCTTTTTTTTGGCCGGTTTTTTAGCTGCTTTTTTAGCCGCTTTTTTCGCTTTTTTCTTGGTCGCCATGGTATTTATCTCCATCAAGGTTAAAGGAACTACTCACAAAACCGCCCATAAAGGCGCGGGCTATCCAACCGCCGGAGCGAACTCCGACAGGCCGAATCCCATGCTTCGACTTGCAAGCAAATCCTGGTGAAGGATGTCCGGATCAAAGCGAATTCCGCCACTCCCGACAACCGTCGACAAGTCGGGGTTGACTGACGCCCGACAAAATTGATTGATATCCCGCCAATCTTCGAATGCACCGATCTCGAGCAAATTCCCGAGAAAAATACTAGCCTCAAGCCCGTCAACAAACCGGATCCAAAGCCGATAGTCCGTTGAAGCCTTGCAATCGGTGACGCGATGCACTGCCCCTCCTTACTGGACAATTCGGCGCGAGTACGGGTCAATCCCAACTGAGAGCGCCTCCGGTCTGGTACTCGATGACGCGGGTTTCGAAGAAATTGCGTTCTTTCTTGAGATCCACCATCTCACTCATCCACGGGAACGGATTGGTCGCTCCAGGAAACAACGGTTCGATACCAATCTGCTGACTACGTCGATTGGCGACAAACCGGAGATATTCCTTGAACATCGACGCGTTCAGCCCGAGCACACCGCGCGGCATGGTGTCCTCCGCATATCGATACTCAAGTTCAACCGCCTTCTTGAACAGCTCCTGGATTTCGTCACGGAATTCCGAAGTCCAAAGATGCGGATTCTCCAGTTTGATCTGGTTGACGAGGTCAATGCCGAAGTTACAGTGCATCGACTCGTCCCGGAGTATGTACATGTACTGCTCCGCTGCGCCGGTCATCTTGTTCTGTCGGCCAAGCGCGAGAATCTGGGCAAAACCAACATAGAAAAAAAGCCCTTCCATCAGGCACGAGAACACGATCAGACTTTTCAGTAATTTCTGATCGTTCACTGGAGTTCCGGTCTTGAACGACGGATCCGTCAGAGTATCGATGAACGGGATAAGGAACTCATCCTTGTCCCGTATGGATGACACCTCGTGATACGCGTTGAAAACCTCGCCTTCATCAAGGTCAAGGCTCTCGACTATGTATTGATACGCGTGAGTGTGAATCGCCTCTTCAAAAGCCTGCCGCAGAAGATACTGACGGCACTCTGGCGCGGATATATGGCGGTAAGTACCTAGAACAATATTGTTCGCCGCGAGCGAATCAGCAGTCACGAAAAAGCCGAGATTCCGCTTGATGAGTCGCCGCTCGTCATCTGTCAGACCGTTCGGATCTTTCCACAGGGCAATGTCGCGGGTCATGTTTATTTCCTGCGGCATCCAGTGATTCGCGCACGCCGAAATATACTTTTCCCAAGCCCAGTTGTACTTGAACGGGACGAGTTGGTTCACATCCGTGCCACCGTTGATGATCCGCTTGTCTTCCGCCTTGATTCTGCGTCCGGTTCCAGGGGGGGCAGGTCGGGCCACGACCGCTACAGGTGAAGCCGGAACATATCCGGTCGCCGGTGGCATTCCCAGACTGGGGGCGGACTTCACACCGAGATCATCATCAAACGAAAGCATTCCCTAGTTCCTCCGCATTTTCTTATTATTTGGTTCTGCGAATATCACTGGCAAGCCTCGCATTCCGGGTTGTCTATAGCACAGAATTTCGGCTCTTCCGCCGACGCTTCCGCTGCCAAACCGGCCGCCCCACCGTCCATGGAGACTGCATTCAACTGGCCTGCCCTGCCAGTCGATTTTTCTGCATGGGTTGCACCCATCGCACGCAGGTAATAGGTAGTCTTCAAGCCGCGTTGCCAGGCAAGCTTGTACGTCTCATCGAGCTTGCGCCCCGAAGCGACGCCAAGGTAGAGGTTAAGCGATTGAGACTGGTCGATCCATTTCTGACGCCGTGACGCACACTCGACGAGCCACGTAGGATCCACCTCGAATGCCGTCGCGTACAGGCGTCGAAATTCACCTGGAATCCTGTCGATCCGGGCAAGACTGCCATCGAAATACTTCAGGTCCGCGACCATCACCTCGTCCCACAAACCGAGTTCCTTGAGGTCCCGCACTAGATACTCGTTAACGACCGTAAATTCACCCGAAAGGTTGGATTTGACGTAAAGATTCTGGAACGTGGGCTCGATGCACGCCGACACGCCGATAATGTTGGAGATCGTCGCGGTTGGAGCGATCGCGAGGCAGTTCGAATTCCGCATCCCGTGCTTTTTGATTCTGTCCCTCAAGGCAGACCAGTCAAGCGACTCCGATGTATCCACGTCAACGTACCCCCCGCGCTCGTCCTTGAGCAAGGCCAGCGTGTCCTGGGGAAGGATTCCGCGGTCCCAGAGCGAACCCTTGTAGGTCTTGTACCGCCCACGCTCCTCGGCGAGTTCGGTCGACGCCCAATAAGCCTGATACGCGACCGCTTCCATCGATTGATCCGCGAACTCCACCGCGGCCTCGGACGCGTAGGGGACGCGAAGCACATGCAGGCAGTCCTGGAATCCCATGATTCCCATTCCGACCGGCCGATGCCGCAGGTTTGAATTGCGAGCCTTGGATACCGCGTAGTAGTTGATGTCGATTACGTTATCGAGCATCCGCATCGCGGTCGAGATCGTGGCCCTCAGCTTCTCGTGATCAAGCTTGCCATCCTTGAGATGCGCAACAAGGTTGACCGACCCGAGATTGCACACCGCAATTTCGTCTGCCGAGGTGTTAAGGGTGATCTCGGTGCAAAGGTTGGAACTGTGTACAACCCCCATATGCTGCTGGGGCGAACGCAGGTTGCAGGGATCCTTGAACGTAATCCATGGATGCCCGGTCTCGAACAGCATCGACAACATTTTCCGCCACAATTGCTGAGCGGGTACCTTCTTGAAAAGCCTCAACTCACCGCGAGCCGCCTTGGCTTCGTACCCTGTGTAAGCGAGTTCGAACGCCTTGCCGAATTTGTCGTGCAGATCAGGTGCATCCGCCGGGGAGAACAATGTCCAGTCAGCCCCTTCCATCACCCGCTTCATGAAAAGATCGGGAATCCAGTTCGACGTGTTCATGTCATGCGTTCTGCGCCGGTCGTCACCGGTATTCTTGCGCAGTTCGAGAAACTCTTCGATGTCCAGGTGCCAAGTTTCAAGGTACGAACACACGGCCCCCTTGCGCTTGCCCCCCTGGTTCACGGCTACAGCTGTGTCATTCACGACCTTGAGGAACGGAACCACACCTTGGGACTTTCCGTTGGTCCCCTTGATATGGGAGCCGAGCGCACGTACCGGCGTCCAGTCGTTTCCTAGCCCCCCCGCATATTTCGCAAGAAGAGCGTTTTCCTTGATTGCGTCGTAGATTCCCTCCAGATCATCGGCAACCGTCGTCAGGTAGCACGAAGACAGCTGCGATCTCAAGGTCCCTGAATTAAACAGCGTGGGGGTCGAACTCATGAAGTCGAAGGTCGAAAGCACGTTGTAGAACTCGATCGCCCTCGCCTCACGGTCAACTTCATTGAGCGCGAGCCCCATCGAGACGCGCATGAAAAACGCTTGTGGCAACTCTATTCGCTGCTCGTCGATATGCAGAAAATAGCGGTCGTAGAGCGTCTGCAGACCAAGATAACCGAACTGGTTGTCTCTCGACGCATCGAGCGCCTTGCCGAGCTTTTTCAAGTCAAACGTTGCCAGTTTCGGATCCAGCAGTTCCGCATCGATACCGCGCTTTATGAACTGCGGGAAGTACTCTGCGTAGCGCTTTTTCATTTCAGAGGGAAACACGTCTTCCCCAAGCACTTCGCGACGAATGGTGTTCAGGAGAAGACGGGCAGTTACATAGGAATATGCGGGTTCCTTCTCAAGCATAGAACGCGCGGCGAGAATGGCTGACTTCCGCACTTCCTCCATCGGAACGCCGTCGTACAGGTTCTTCAGCGTTTCCTGCAGAATGAGCTGCGGTTCTACCGACTTACCCAGCCCCTCGCAGGCAGCCGTAATCAATTCCAAGAGGCGCGCCACGTCCAACGTGCGCTTTACCCCGTCTTCGACGACGCTAAGCTTCGACCCCGCCGAGTCTGTTCCCCTCTTGAGAGTCAATTCCTGGGCACGCGCAGACGCACGTTTTTCCCGGTAAAGAACGTACGCCCTGGCCACTTCGTGCTCGCCTGAACGCATCAGCGCAAGTTCGACCTGGTCCTGAATGTCCTCAATATGAAACGTTCCACCCGCGGGTTGCCGCCGCATCAGTGCAGATACAACACCGTCAGTCAGCTGCCCCGTGAGTTCACGGACTCGTGCCGACGCTGCGCCCTGGCCACCATTTACGGCGAGAAAGGCCTTGGTGACTGCGACGGAAATTTTCCCGGGCTCAAGACCAACCACCGCGCCGTTGCGTCGGATAACTTTGTACTGGGAGAGCGCAGATGAAGCGGTGACGCTTGCAGAGGAGGCCTCGACCAGGCCGGAGCCGGGGTGACTCGCGGAAATCGTTGCGTCGGCGGCCATCTGCATAGAAGCTATCTCCTCTGTTCTTCTTGTCTACATCGAAAACATCGAACCCGGAAACATTGTGTCGGCGTTTTTCCGGTACGCCACGCGCAAATGCTTCCTGACCACAATATATAGTAGTTGAAGTGCACTTCGCAACTAATTCTAGTGCGTGCGTTTTCTATACGCAAGCACAAGTTGAGGAAGAATTTCCGGAACGGATTTTGTCGGGCGTGCGATCCGTCCCCCCTCCACGGAGGGCAACATGCGTGCATCCGAATTGCACCAGTGAAATGATGGTTCCGGACATTGCAAAGTCACGGGACAAACCAATCGGCGGCGCCTCGCCTGCCGGGAAGTTCGCTGTGACGAGCGCGCGGCGCCTTTGATCGCGCGTCAGCGCGCCCGAATAAGGCCCGCACGGAGGCGCGCCCAGTCGAAGTGAATTCCGGGATCAGTCTTGCGCCCGTGCGAG
>CAMBSA010000037.1 GCA_945869935.1 Bordetella parapertussis
TATGCGGGCGTGGGTGATCAGATAGGCGCGGCGGGCGGTCCGCCGGTGCTGCCGAATTTTCAGATCGCCGACTTGCTCGGCGGCGCGTTGGTGCCGGCGATGGGTATTCTCGCGGCGCTGGTGGACGCGAGGACAAGCGGCCGCGGCCGGCATGTGGACGTGGCGATGGCCGATGCGGTGCTCGCGCATGCGGTGTTTCCGCTGCTGGACACTTTGGCGGCGGGAAGCACGCCGCCGCGCGGCAGTACGCTGCTCGGGGGCGGGCTGCCCTGCTACGGCTATTACGCGACCCGCGACGGGCGCTACATGGCGGTTGGCGCGCTGGAGTCTAAATTCTGGGAGGCGCTATGCGATGCACTCGGCTGCCCGGAACTTAAACCGCAGCATCTCGTGGTCGGCGATGCCGCGGCGCCGGTGAAGGCGCGGCTCGCGGCGATATTCGCGACGCGCACCCAGTCGGAGTGGACCGCGCACTTCGCAACCATCGACTGTTGCGTCAGCCCGGTGCTGACGATGCAGGAGGCGCTCGCGAACGAGCAGTTCCTGGCGCGGGGGATGATCGGAAGCGGTCCGTCATTTGCGCAGCCGGTGAAATTCGGCGCGAACGATGCGCCGGATCGCACGGCGCCGGCGCCCGGCGAACACACCGACACGGTGCTCGGTGAAGCGGGGTTTTCGGCATCGGACATCGCCGCGCTTCGCGCCTGCGGAGCGATTGGCTGAGGCACACGAGTCTATAGGGAGGATGCCCGCAATCCGCCCCTCGTTTATCATCGTGACCCCGCCCGGTTTCGGTCGCCTTTCGGCAAGCCCATGAACGCCCTGGTTCGTCTGTTCTCCCTTTTTGCGCTCTGCCTTGCCGGCGGAGTCGCGCTTGCCGCGGAGCAGATCAAGCCCCCGAGCGAGGAAACGCCCTATGTGCAGACACCGCAGCCGGTGGTGGATGCGATGCTCAGCCTCGCCGGGGTGCGCGCGACCGACTTCCTGATCGACCTTGGTTCGGGTGACGGGCGCATCGTGGTGACCGCCGCGACACGCTTCGGCGTGCGCGGCTTCGGCGTGGACTACGACCCGCGGCTGGTGAAGCTCGCCAACGAGAACGCGAAAAAGGCCGGCGTGGATGACCGCGTGCGCTTCGTGCAGGAAGATCTTTTCAAGACCGATCTGCACCCGGCCACCGTCATCACGATGTATCTCCTGCCCGAGTACAACCTCAATCTTCGCGGGCGTTTCCTGCAGCAGCTGCGGCCGGGCACGCGCATCGTGTCGCACGACTACGGCATGGGCGAATGGCAGCCGGATCTCTCGATCGACGTGCCGGCGCCGGGCAAGCCGGTGGGTCTGAAGCAGGAAAGCAAGGTGCTGTTCTGGATTGTTCCGGCGCACTTCGGCGGCAAATGGCGGATGCGCGTGCCCTCGGGCGGCACCTGGAAGGATGCAGTGATCGACATCGACCAGCGCTTCCAGGAGTTTTCCGGCAAGGTGGAAATGGGCGGCAAGTCGATCGAACTCGAACGGCCGTTCCTTCGCGGCGACTACGTGTCGTTCCGGTTCCAGAACGGCAAGTCGATGGTGCGCTTCCAGGGCCGCGTGAAGGAAGGCCGGATCGTCGGCCAGGCCGCTACCGAGGACGGCAAGGAATACCGCTGGCGCGCCCTGCGCCTCGGAGCGGGTTCCTGAGCCTTCGGTGTATGTGTTTGATTCTATGGATATAGATCTCCGCTAGGAAAGTTGACTGAAACACTAGGTTATTGGTAATCTTGAGCGAATCGCTCGGGATTGAATTCCGGATATCTGCCCCGGATTTGACCGACCCGCGCGAACCCGACATTCCTACTCAGAGGGGTACGTATGCGACTGACGACCAAAGGCCGGTTTGCGGTAACCGCGGTACTCGATCTTGCCCTGCGTCAGGGCCAGGGCCCGGTTTCGCTTGCCGACATAAGCGCGCGCCAGAAGATTTCGCTGTCCTACCTCGAGCAACTGTTCGGCAAGCTGCGCCGCAACGAAATCGTGAAGAGCACCCGCGGCCCCGGCGGCGGCTACGTGTTGGCCCGTACCCCCGAGGAACTCTCGGTGGCCGAGATCATCCTCGCGGTGGACGAGCCGATCGACGCGACCCAGTGCGGCGGCAAGGAAAACTGCCGCGACGACGAGGGCAAGTGCATCACCCACGACCTCTGGGCGGGCCTGAACGAGCACATCTTCAGTTTTCTGCGCGGCGTGCGCCTGTCGCAGCTGGTGGCCGATCACAAGCGCCGCGAGGCGCAGCGCGCAAGCGGGCAGGGCAACGCCCAGGTGGTCGAGATACACGGCCGGCCGAAGTCCGCGGCGCCGCTGTCGGCCTGAGTCCGGGTGTCAGGCTTGTCTAGTCAAACGAGGAAGATCCATGGCTCTCACTGTCACTGAAAACGCTGCCAAACAGATCAGGCATTCGCTCTCGCGCTTCGGCGGCGTGGCGCTGCGTCTCGGGGTGAAGAAGGTGGGCTGCAACGGCTGGGCCTACACCTTCGATATAGCCCGCGAAGTCGATTCCGCCGCGCACGTGTTCGAAGGCCACGAGGCTAAGGTGGTGGTCGACGACGAGGCGCTCGCGCTCATCGACGGCTCGGTGCTCGACTACGAGAAGACCAACTTCAAGGAAGCCTTCATCGTCAGCAACCCGAATGCGAAGAGCATGTGCGGCTGCGGCGAGAGCTTCAACGTCTAGTCGTCCAGATCGCCCGACCGGAAAACGCAATGAGCAGCACCGCCCTCCAGAACCTGGTTGACCAGCCGTACAAGCACGGCTTTGTCAGCGACGTCGAGTCGGACCTCGCGCCCAAAGGGCTGTCCGAGGACACGATCCGGATGATCTCGGCGAAAAAGAACGAGCCCGACTGGCTGCTCGAATTCCGCCTGCAGGCCTTCCGCCACTGGCAGACGATGACCGAGCCGGCGTGGCCGAACGTGCATTACCCGAAGATCGACTTCCAGGACATCATCTACTACGCCGCGCCGAAGCAGAAAAAGAAGCTTGCCTCGATGGACGAGGTCGACCCGGAACTGCTTCGCACCTTCGAGAAGCTCGGCGTGCCGATGCACGAGCAGAAGGCGCTCGCCGGCGTGGCTGTGGACGTGATCTTCGACTCGGTGTCGGTGACCACCACCTACAAGAAGAAACTGGCCGAAGTCGGCGTGATCTTCTGTTCCTTCTCGGAGGCAGTGCACGAGCACCCGGAGCTGGTGAAGAAATACCTCGGCAGCGTGGTGCCGACCTCGGACAACTTCTACGCCGCGCTGAAGTCCGCGGTGTTTACCGACGGGTCCTTCTGCTACATCCCCAAGGGCGTGCGCTGCCCGATGGAGCTCTCGACCTATTTCCGCATCAACACCCAGGAATCGGGCCAGTTCGAACGCACGCTGATCGTGGCTGAAGAGGGCGCGCACGTGTCCTATCTCGAAGGCTGCACCGCGCCGCAGTTCGACACCAACCAGCTGCACGCAGCGGTGGTGGAACTGGTGACCATGGACAACGCCGAGATCAAGTACTCGACGGTGCAGAACTGGTACGCGGGCGACAAGAACGGCGTCGGCGGTATCTTCAATTTCGTCACCAAGCGCGGCCTGTGCCGAGGCGTGAATTCCAAGATTTCCTGGACGCAGGTGGAAACCGGCTCGGCGATCACCTGGAAATACCCCTCGTGCGTGCTGCAGGGGGAGAACTCGGTGGGTGAGTTCTACTCGGTGGCGCTCACCAACCACAAGCAGCAGGCCGACACCGGCACCAAGATGATCCATCTCGGGAAGAACACCCGCAGCCGGATCATCTCCAAGGGCATCTCGGCGGGCGAGTCGCACAACAGCTACCGCGGCCTGGTGCAGATCGGTCCGAAGGCGGCGGGCGCGCGCAATTTCTCGCAATGCGATTCGCTGCTGATCGGCAGCAACTGCGGGGCGCACACCTTCCCGTACATCCGGGTGCACAACGAAACCGCCAAGGTAGAGCACGAGGCGACCACCTCGAAGATCGGCGAGGACCAGCTGTTCTATTTCGCCAGCCGCGGCATCGACAGCGAGCAGGCGGTATCGATGATCATCAATGGCTTCGTGAAGGACGTGTTCACGCAGCTGCCGATGGAGTTTGCGGTAGAGGCCTCGAAGCTGCTCGGCCTGAAGCTTGAAGGGAGTGTCGGATGATGGGCAAGAACGGCGCCGCGATCCTCGAAGTGCGCGGGCTTACCGCGACCGTCGCGGGCGTGGAGATCCTCAAGGGCATCGACCTCACGGTGCGCGCAGGCGAAGTGCACGCGATCATGGGCCCGAACGGCTCGGGAAAGAGCACCTTTTCCAAGGTGCTCGCGGGACACCCCGATTACGAAGTCACCGGCGGCGAGGTGCTGTTCCTCGGCAAGAACCTGTTCGATCTCGCGGCGGAAGAACGCGCGCGTGCGGGCGTGTTCCTCGGTTTTCAGTACCCGGTGGAAATTCCCGGCGTGGCGAATTCGCAGTTCCTGCGGCTTGCCTACAACACGGTGCAGGGCGCGCGCGGCAAGGACGAGCTCGACCCGCTGGAATTCGACGACTACGTGCGCGAGAAGCTCGGCCTGCTCGAAATGGACCCTGCCTTCCTCGAGCGCAGCGTGAACGCGGGCTTCTCCGGCGGTGAAAAGAAACGCAACGAGATCCTGCAGATGGCGCTGCTCGAGCCGAAGCTCGCGCTGCTGGATGAGACCGACTCGGGCCTTGATATCGATGCGCTTCGCATCGTCGCGGGTGGCGTCAATCACCTTCGCACCGCGGACAATGCGATTGTGCTGGTGACGCACTACCAGCGCTTGCTCAACTACATCGTGCCCGACTACGTGCACGTGATGGCCGCCGGTCGCCTGATTCGCACCGGCGGGCGCGAACTCGCGCTCGAACTCGAATCCCGCGGCTACGACTGGCTGCTCGAACCCGCCAAGGCCGCCGCCTGAGGGGCGGCACTGTAATGAACAGCGTCGCCACCAATCGCTATCTCGAGAGTCTGCTTGCCGGGCAGGCGGCTGTCGCCGCGCAGCCCGGGCTTGCCGCGCTTCGCGCGCATGCGCTCGAGCGCGCCAACGTACTGACGGTTCCGTCCACCCGCGACGAGGACTGGCGCTTCACCGATCTCACGCCGCTGTACCAGCTGGCGTTCCGGCCAGCGGTGCGCGGCGCGATTCCGTCGCTGGAGGCGCTCGCGCCCTGGCTGATCCCCGACGCCGCGGCGCGGCTGGTGTTCATCGACGGGATGCTTGCCGCATCGCTTTCCACGCCTTCTGAGGTCGAGGGGTTCGAGGCGATGTCGATCGCAGACGGCCTGGAGACGCATCGCGACGCGGTGCTCGCCCATATCGGCAGGATCGCACCCTGTGACGCGGATGCGTTTCGCGCCATCAACACGGCCTTCCTGCAGGACGGTGCGTTCGTGATGGCGAGGCGCAACGCGGCCTCGGTGCGACCGGTGCAGGTGCTGCATGTCAGCACGCAGGCGGATGTCGCGGTGCATCCGCGGTTGCTCGTCGTCGCGGAGACCGGCAGCGACATCACCGTGATCGAGGAATTCATCACGCTCGGCGAGAAAGTCATCGCGCCGGGCGCTCGGGCGAGCTGCTCCAATTCGGTGGCGGAATTCGCGGTGGGCGAAAACGCCCGCGTGCGCCACACCCGGGTGCAGCAGGAAAGCCCGGCGGCGTTTCATATCGGTGCCTGCGTGGCGAGGCTCGCGCGCTCGGCAGCCTATGAAGCGGTGTCGCTTGCCTTTTGCGCGCGCCTGTCGCGCCTCGGCCATACGGTGGAGATCGCGGGCGAGGGCGCGCGTTGCCGCCTCGACGGACTCGCCCTCATCGGCGGCAGCCAGCTCGCGGACACGCACAGCCTGATCGACCATGCGGTGCCGCACGGCGAGAGCCGGCAGGTGCACAAGTGCGTGGTCGGCGGCAACGGCCATGCGGTATTCAACGGGCGCGTAATGGTGCGCAAGGACGCGCAGCTGACCGATTCCGCGCAGGAAAGCCGCAACCTGCTGCTCTCCCCGCGTGCGCGCGTGGACACCAAGCCGCAGCTGGAAATTTTTGCCGACGACGTGAAATGCGCGCACGGCGCGACTGTCGGCCAGCTGGATTCCGAGGAAGTGTTCTATCTGCGCAGCCGCGGCTTCGGCGAGGCCGAGGCGCGCCGACTGCTTACTTACGCGTTCGCCGCCGAAGTGGTCGATCGCATTCCCGCACCCTCGGTGGTCGCGCGCCTGCGCGGCTCGGTGCTTGACCACACCCGGGATGCCGCATGAACACTGTCACCCATCGGACTCACACCTATCGGACTCGCACCAATCGGAGCCGCGAATGAACGCGCCCGCAAGAAACGCCGTGGGACTCGATGTCGCGAGGATTCGCGCCGATTTCCCGATCCTCTCGGAAGTGAAGGTCCACGGCAAGCCGCTGGTCTTCCTCGACAACGCGGCCTCCAGCCAGATGCCGCGGCAGGTGATCGACCGCCTCGTGCGCTACCAGACCCACGAACACGCGAACATCCATCGCGGCGTGCATTACCTGTCGGAGACCGCCACCGCAGCGTACGAAGCGGCGCGGCATACGCTCGCGCGCTTCATGAACGCGCGCGAGGAGCGTGAAGTCATCTTCACCTCCAACTGCACCGACGGCATCAATCTGGTGATGCAGGGCTACGGCCGCAAGTTCATAGGCGCGGGCGACGAGATCATCATCACCCACCTCGAGCATCACGCCAACATCGTTCCCTGGCAGATGTTGTGCGAGGAAAAGGGCGCGAAGCTTCGGGTGGTGCCGATCACCGACTCGGGCGAGCTGATGCTCGAGGAGTACGCGAAGCTGTTCAACGAGCGCACGAAGTTTGTTTCGATCAGCCATGTGTCGAACGCGCTTGGCACGGTGAACCCGGTGAAGGCGATGATCGCCACCGCGCATTCGCACGGCGTGCCGGTGCTGGTGGATGGCGCGCAGGCGGCGCCGCACCTGAAGATCGACGTGCAGGACCTGGATTGCGATTTCTACGCGATCACCGGCCACAAGATGCTCGGGCCGACCGGCATCGGCGTGTTGTACGGGCGCGCCGCACTGCTGGAGAAGATGCAGCCCTACAAGGGCGGCGGCGACATGATTCTCTCGGTCACCTTCGAGAAGACCACCTACAACGTGATTCCGCACAAGTTCGAGGCGGGCACGCCGCCGATCGTCGCCGCGATCGGCCTGGCCGCCGCGGCGGACTACATGAACGCGGTCGGGCATGAGCAGATCGCGGCGCACGAGCATGCGCTGCTCGTCTATGCGACGCAGAAACTGCAGGATATCCCGGGCGTGCGCATCATCGGCACCGCGCCGCACAAGGCGGCGGTGATCTCCTTCTATGTCGGGGACGTGCATCCGCACGATGTGGGCACGCTGCTCAACGACGACGGGGTTGCGGTGCGCACAGGCCATCATTGCGCGCAGCCGGTGATGCAGCGCTACGGCGTGCCTGCGACCGCGCGAGCCTCATTTGCCTTCTACAACACCTTCGAGGAAGTCGACGTGCTTGCGGCGTCGGTGGCGAAGATCCAGAAGATGTTTGCGTAGACGGCCACCGCATGGAATCCAAACAGCTTTATCAGGAAGTCATCCTCGATCACAACAAGAAGCCGCGCAACTACGGCCAGTTGGCTATGCCTACGCACCGTGCCGAGGGCGTGAATCCGCTGTGCGGAGACCACATCTGGGTGTCGCTCAAGGTGGGCGATGAGCGCATCGACGAGATCGCCTTCGAAGGCCAGTCCTGCGCAATCTGCAAGGCTTCGGCCTCGATGATGACCACCTCGGTCAAGGGCAAGACCGTGCCTGAGGCGGAGTCGCTGGTCGAGGGCTTTCGCGCGATGGTGACGGGCAGCGCGGAACCCGGTCCGGCGCTCAAGCGCCTGACGGTGTTCGCCGGCATCAAGGATTTGCCCTCGCGCGTCAAGTGCGCGGTGCTCCCCTGGCATACGCTTCACGCCGCATTCACCTCGCAGGCCACCGCCACCACCGAAGGCGATGCGGATCCCGCAGCGTCGGCCTGACGTTCACGACACAAATTCGCGCCCGCATTTCGTACTGACCACTCCCGCCCATGCCCAAGATCGCCGAAATCGAGTCCACGCCGAATCCCAACGCGATGAAGTTCGTGTTGAAGGAACCGCTTACCTGGGGGCTGTCGCGCTCCTTCGATTCGGCTGATGCAGCGAAGGGCGACACGCTCGCGAGCGCGCTGTTCGCGATTCCGCATGTCATCAACGTGCTCTATGTCGACAAGTGGATCACGGTGACGCAGGACGGCAAGGGCGCTTGGCCGGAACTGTTGCGTGAACTCGCCAAGCCGATCCGCGAGGCGCCGGCGGCGGCAGAAGAATCCGAGGCGATCGCCTCGGGCGACATCGACCCGCTCGCCGACGAGACGCTCTCCGATCTCGATCGCAGCAAGCTCGAGCGCATCATCGAGATGCTGAACGAGCAGGTCCGGCCCTTCCTGCAGGGCGACGGCGGCGACCTGCATGTGATCGGCCTCGAGGGCAAGACGCTGAAAGTCCACTACCAGGGCGCCTGCGGCAGCTGCCCGAGTTCGCTCACCGCGACGCTCTCCGGCATCGAGAGCCTGGTGCGCACGGTGGACCCGGAACTGGAAGTCATACCGGTCTGACCACGGCCGCGCACGGCTCTCCCGTGCGTTGCCCCGTCGTTTTTCAGCGCGGTCGTTTATCATGTGTGCTTTGCGGCACGGCACACGGTCGTGACCCCGTCCGGCGTTCCCGGTCCCGCAGGCTTCAGAACAAGAGACACCAAAAGGAGGAGTCAATGAAGTTCGGCATCAATTTTTTCCCCTCGTTTCGTCCCGAAGACAGCACCACCGCGGACTACTTTGCCCAGTGCCTGCGGCTTGCGGTCCGTGCCGACGAACTCGGCTACAACAGCGTGAAGACGGTGGAGCACTCGTTCTACGACTACGGCGGCCACTCGACCAATCCCTGCATCTTCCTCTCGGCGGTCGCGGCGCTGACCAAGCGTATCCGCATGATGACCGGCGCGGTCATTCCCGCCTTCCACCATCCCGCGCACCTCGCGGGTGACTTGTCGATGCTCGACAACATGAGCCGCGGGCGTCTGGATGCCGGCATGGGTCGCGCGTTCCTGCCCAAGGAGTTCGAGGTGTACGGCGTGCCGCTGCACGAGAGCCGTCCGCGCTTCGAGGAGGCGATCGGCGCGATCAAGCGTCTGTGGACCGAGGACAGCGTCACCCACAAGGGCCAATACTGGCAGTTCGACGAGGTGCACCTGATGCCGCGCCCGGTGCAGCAGCCGCACCCGCCAATCTGGATCGCGGCGATCTCCTCCGAGGAATCGTTCGTCTTTGCCGCGAAGAACGGCTTCAACATCATGATCGTGCCCTACGCCGGCAAGCCGGGCCAACTGCAGGAATTCGTGAAGCTCTACCGAAAGGTGTGGGTAGAGTCGGGCCACGGCGCGGGCAAGGAAAAGATCCAGGTGTCGCAGTTCTGCTACGTCGCGGAATCCGCCAAGGAAGCGCGCGCCGGCTTCGACCGCATCGCCACACGCTACATCGAGACCTTCGCCGACGCGGTGGTGTCCTGGAAGGGCGTGTCCTCCGACC
>CAMBSA010000038.1 GCA_945869935.1 Bordetella parapertussis
CTTACGCCTGAGCGGAAGGGCTTCAATCAGCTATGCAGTGCGCATGCCCAGCCGTTGCAACAGCGCTTCGTCCTGTTCCGCTTCCGGATTGCCGGTGGTGAGCAGCTTGTCGCCGTAGAAAATGGAGTTGGCGCCGGCGAGAAAACACAGCGCCTGCACGCCGTCGCCGAGTTCCTGCCGGCCGGCGGAGAGTCGCACGTAGCTCTTGGGCATGGTGATGCGCGCGACCGCGATGCTACGCACGAATTCGAAGGGGTCGAGCTTCTCGGTGCCGTGCAGTGGCGTGCCTTCCACCTGCACGAGGTTGTTGATCGGCACCGACTCCGGCGGCGGGGTCATGTTGGCAAGCTGCAGGACGAGGCCCGCGCGTTCGCGACGCGATTCGCCCATGCCGACGATGCCGCCGCAGCAGACGTTGATGCCGGCGTTGCGCACCCGGCCGAGGGTGTCGAGCCGGTCGGTGTAGTCGCGGGTGCTGACGATCTCGCCGTAGAACTCGGGCGAGGTGTCGAGATTGTGGTTGTAGTAGTCAAGGCCCGCATCGCGCAGCTGTTCGGCCTGGCCGTCTCGCAGCATGCCGAGGGTGGCGCAGGTTTCAAGGCCCAAAGCCTTCACCGCCTTCACCATGTCGAGCACCGGGTCGAGGTCCTTCTGCTTCGGGCCGCGCCAGGCGGCCCCCATGCAGAATCGGGTCGCGCCCTTGTCCTTCGCCGCTTTCGCGGCGGCGAGTACCTCGTCGATCGGCAGCACCGACTGGCTCTCCACGCCGGTGTGGTAGCGCGACGCCTGCGGGCAGTAGCCGCAGTCCTCAGGGCAGCCGCCGGTCTTGATGGAAAGCAGGGTGGAAAGCTGAACGGTGTTCGGGTCGAAGTTGGCGCGATGCACCTGCTGCGCGCGGTAAAGCAGGTCGTTGAATGGCAGGTTGAACAGCGCCTCGATCTGCTCGAGCGCCCAGGCGGGCGCGGACGCAGCGGCGGACAACGAGGCAGGCGTTGCGGCGGGGCGGACTTCACTGACGATCATGCGGGACCTTTCATGGCGCTGACTTTTCCTGCGCCGTGGGTGAATTGTAGTGCCTGCGCTCCCGGGACGCAGCCTGCTTAACGTCTAGAATGCGCGTTCTTTCACGCCGGCACCCGCCGGCCGGGAACAGGAGGAAACATGTACGGGGATGCTTCGTGGCTGGATACCGCCGGCCGGCTGATGATCGTGTTCTTTTTCATCATCGCCGGGCTGCTCAATGTGACGCCCGCCGGGGTCAAGGACCATGTGGGCAGGATGAAGCAGCTGAACGTGCCCTTCGCGGCGGCGGCTTTCTGGTTCGGCACCGCGCTGGAGTTCGCCGGCTGCGCGATGCTGCTGTTCAACTGGCAGCCGGCGCTCGGGGTGATCTTGTTGATGGTGTTTACCGTGGCGTCCACCGCGATCTTCCACCGCTTCTACAACTACGACGATCCGTTCAAGAAGAAGATCAGCCGCATTGCGGTGCTTGCCAACACCGGCGTGCTCGGCGGATTGATGCTGCTCCTGCAGAACGTGCGCTGACGAGCAAACGCGCTCGTGTTGACGGTACCCGGGCATGTCGTTGACAGGGGGTGGACCCTTCGGTAGCGTGTATCGGAAATGTTTCCGTATGGCAGAACACGTGTCGGCAATCGCTCAAGCGTGCACCCGCGCCAACCAAAGGCAACGGGCGGCGGAAACCGCGTTACCCGAGGAGGAAGAGTGGCTTCAATACAGCAGTCGTCGCTGAAGCTTGGCGAAATCAACGTCGAAATCGCCGAAAGCGGCACTGGACGCCCGGTGGTGTTCCTGCATTCAGGCGACGGGCTGGCCAATTGCGATCCGTTCATCGAGCGCATGGCCTCGTCCTGCCATGTGATCGCGCCGTCGCATCCCGGCTTCGGTCACACCGACCTGCCGCAGCAGTTCAACGCGATCGACGATCTCGCGTATTTCTACCTCGACCTGTTCGCGCAGATGAAGTTGAAGGACGCGATTCTGGTGGGCGCGTCCTTCGGCGGTTGGGTCGCGGCGGAGATTGCGATTCGCAGTTGTGCGCATATCTCGCGTCTGGTGCTCGTGGATGCCGTCGGCATCCGCAACAGCAAGGACGAAACCGCGGTCGACATCCAGGACGTATTTACCCTGCATCCGGACGAGGCGGCCCGCCGTGCCTATGTGGAACCGGCGAAATGGAAAAAGGGACCGGATGCCTGCACCGATGACGAACTCTTCGTGATCGCGCGCAACCGCGAGAGCCTGGCGCTGTTCGGCTGGTCGCCGTACATGTACAACCCGCTGCTCAAGCGCTGGCTGCACCGCATCGGCGTGCCGACGCTGGTGCTCTGGGGGGAGCAGGACGGGATCGTCTCGCCCGACTACGGCCGTGCGTACGCGGAGGCGATTCCGGGGGCAAAGTTCGAGCTCATCAAGGGCGCGTCGCATCACCCGCAGGTGGAGCAGCCGGCGGGTGTGGCCGGTGCGGTTGCCAAATTTGCAGGCATCGCGCTCGCCTGAGTGCGGGGCGGGCCCTAAGGACGAGGAGAGCACATGAATATCTGGGAATTTACCGAGCAGCCGTATCACCCGGTCTGGGACGCGACGAAGGAGCCGCTGAAGAACATCCTGCCCAACGGGCATATCGACCCGCGCAAGGCGGCCGACCTGTACGACGAGTACATGGAGCAGTGGCAGATCTGCGACGAGATCGGCATCAACATCATGATCAACGAGCACCACGCGACCGCCACCTGCATGTCGGCCTCGTGCACGCTGCCGCTGGCGGTGCTCGCGCGAACGACAAAAAACGTCCGCATGATGTCGCTCGGCATCCCGATCGCCAACCGCACCGACCCGATACGGGTGGCGGAAGAAATTGCGATGATCGACACCTATTCCCGCGGCCGCTTCGAGATGGGCTTCGTGCGCGGCGCGCAATACGAGGTGTTTCCTTCCAGCGGCGATCCGGTCACGCAGACGCGGCGTTTCGGCGAGGCCTACCGCCTCATCATGAAGGCGCTGACGACGCATGACGGGCCGTTCTCCTGGAACGGCGAGTTCTACAAATGCCGCGAGGTGAACATCTGGCCGCGCTGCTACCAGGACCCGCATCCGCCGGTGTGGATGGTGGCGATCGGCGCCGCCGCCGGTGGCTGGATCGCCGAGCAGAAGGCGCATGTGGGCACCTTCCTCAACGGGCGCGCGTCGAAGCAGTTGTTCGATGCCTACCGGCGCCGGTGGCTGGAGCTTGGCTGGGGCATGCCATCGCCCGACATGTTCGGCTACATGGCGATGGCGGCGGTGGCCGACACCGAGGAAGAGGCCAAGCGTCGGGCGTATCAGATCGCGGGCTATGTGCGCACGCAGGGACGCCTTGCGCCGCAGTTCACCAACCCGCCGGGCTATGTGCCGGCGAAGTTCGTGGCCAAGGAAATGCGCCTGAAGCAAGACCCCAATTACGTCGCCGAGCACCGCACGGTGCTGCTCGCCAACGGCAAGCGGGTGATCCTCGGACAGGCATCGATCGAGGAACTGATCGACGCGCATGTGCTGTTCTGCGGCACGCCCGACCAGGTCTACAAACAGATCAAGGCGTTCCACGACCACGTGGGTGGCGTGGGCAACCTGATGCTGATGGCGCAGGGCGGCGATCTGAGCCACAAGGACGCGGTGGCCAACCTGCGAATGTTCTCGCGCGATGTGATGCCGCGACTGAAGGATCTTCGCGTCGACGGCTACGAGCCGCCTGCGCTGGCGCAGCGCGCAGCGGCCTGAGGGCCGGAATCATTTCGCTGTTTCGGGCGGCAGATGCGCGTAATGGTTTTCCGCGAGCGCGGCCTGTTCGTCCGCGAGCCGTGAAATGTCGGCGGCGATCGCGAGCCAGCGTGCGACGTCCTTTTTGTCCCGTCGTTTTTCATCGGCCGCGATGACCGGCCCTTCGAGGCAGATCGCGGCAAACGGTTTCGCATTGGCGACGATCGCGATCGCGATTTCCGCACGGCCGGGCGCAAACACCGTCTCCTCCGACGCGTACCCGCAGGCGCGTATCGTGGCCAGGCGTCGTCGAAGCGCGGTTGCGGTGGTGCGCGGCTCCTGCGCGACGCGCCAGGCGATGAATCGGTTCAGGGTTTCCGCAGGCATCGCGGCGAGCAGGGCGAGCCCCCCCGGGCTGCGGTCGAGCGCACGGGTTTCACCGAGCGAGTGCGAGGACACGACATCGTTGGTTCCCGAGACGGAGGCGATGCGCACCGATTGCCAGCCGACAGGCACCGCGAGCGAGGTGGTTTCGCCGCAGGCGAACGCGATCTGCTGCAGGTAGGGAATGCAGGCTTCGCGGATGCGAAAGCGCGAGAAGAAGGAATGCGCGAGCTGCCGCGCGTTTGCGCCGGTTACATAACGGGTCGAAGACTGGTAGCGCTCGATATAGCCAGCCTGTTCGAGGCTGCTCAGCAGGCGGTGCGCAGTGCTTAGCGGCAGGCCGAGCGCGCGACGGATTTCGCTCACGCCGAGCGGCCGCGGTGCGGCACTGATCGCGGCGAGCACCCGGAACACCGTTTCGGTGGCGACGGTGTTGTTCATGGCATTGCCCTATTCACCGAGCAGATACACGGGTTTGGCGGGGATCAGGCGCGCCTGGCGGTTGGCGTCCTCGACGATCAGGCGCATCCCGGGCAGCAGCGCCTCGGCGGCGGCGATGTCGAAGCGTTCCTGCGGCCCGCCGACGGTGAGAGCCGCATGCGGGCGACCCGCGGCGTCGAGCACCGGAAAGGCAAGATAGGTGGCCTCCACGCGGCGTTCGCTGAAGCGTCGCTCGCCGTGACCGAGTGCGTAGCCGGACTTGCGGATAGCGCGCAGGTCTTTCCACAGTCGCTCGGGCGTGACTACGCCCGGCGCGGGGGCACGGGTGAGGGGCGAGGCGATGCGTATGTATTCCGCGATCTCGGCATCCGAGAGGAATGCCAGCAGCACGCGCGAGGTTTCGGTGAGATGCAACGGTACCGCGCGGCCGCGCACCGCATGGGTGACGATGCGCCCCGGCGCCTCGATGCTGTCCACATTCACCCGGTTGCGGCCGACGACGATGGACAGGAACACGCTCTCGCCCGAGAGTTGCTGCAGGCTGCGAAGGTAGGGCTGGCATATCGTGCGGATGTCCGGCTCGGGCGCGGACGGATCGAGAAACTGCAGCACGCCGAAGCCGAGTTCGTAGCGCGCGCCGCTTGCGTCGCGAACGAGGTGCCCATTGCGAACCAGCGTGGTGAGCGCGCGGTGGACCATGTTCTTGGTCATGCCGAGGTTCTGGCTGATCTCGGTGACGCCGAGCGCGCGGCTCGCGCCGATGAAGCGCGAGAGCACCGCGAGGACGCGGACAGTCGAGACGTTGGCGGCGGAACCCGAGGCGGCGGCGGGGGTAGACTGCATGGGCTTTGATTTGCTCGGGTGCTTGCGGGAATTCCGCAGCGGGAAATAATAGCGGATGCGGTGACAACAATTACAAAGCGTTCGAATACACGATCGCGATTGAACAATCAACGGAGGAACGAACAATGAACAGAATGATGCGGACAGCCGCTGCCGCGGCGTTGATGCTTGCAGCGGCGGGCGGCGCGCTGGCACAGGCCTGGCCTGCCAAGCCGGTGAAGGTGGTGATACCGATTCCGGCGGGCGGCCCCGCGGATGCGCTGATGCGCGCGATTGCCCCCGAGCTGTCTGCGATCTGGAAGCACCCGGTGGTGATCGACAACCGCCCGGGGGCGAGTGGCATGATAGGCACCGACGCGGTGGCGAAGGCCGCGCCGGATGGCTATACGGTTCTCTACGCCGACTCCTCGATCGCGACCAATCCGCTGGTGTTCCGCAAGATGCCCTACGACACCTATCGTGACCTGATGCCGGTGACCGGCGTGGTGAGCTGGCGCGCCTATCTGGTGGTCAACTCGAATTTGCCGGTGAATTCGCTGCCTGAGCTGATTGCACTCGCCAAGGCACAGCCGGGCAAGCTCAACTATGCCTCCTACGGCAACGGGTCATCGCCACATATCGCGATCGAGATGTTGAAGCAACTCGCGGGCGTCAATATCGTGCATGTGCCTTACAAGGGGGCGGCGCCGGTGCTGCCCGACATCATGTCGGGCGTGGTGCAGGTGGCATGGATGTCGATCAATTCGATCCGTGGCGCGGTGAAGGAAGGCCGGGTGCGACCGATCGCGGTGGACGGGGCAAAGCGCGTTGCGGATTTTCCGGACCTGCCGACCTTCAACGAGCTCGGCTATCCGCAGATGCAGGCCAACGGCATCTGGCTGGGCATGTTCGTTCCTGCGGGGACGAACGCCGCCATCGTGGACAGGATCCAGAAGGACGTCTACACGGTGATCAGCGAACCGACCTTCCGTGCGCAGAAGGTGACCGGGCGCAACTACGAAATGGTCGGCAGCACGCCCGCGGAGCTGACTGCGCTGATGAAGGAAACCGCGGAGAAGTTCGCGCCGATCGTGAAGTCGGCGGGCATCAGCGCGGAATAGTGCGTCTCGGTATGAACCGCCGCACGCGGGTGCGCGTGCGGCGCGGCGTGTTCAGTCCTGCAGCGGAACTTTGGCGGCGCGTACTATCTTTGCCCACTTGCGGTTCTCGTCGTCCACATAGCGGGTGAACGCGGCAGGTGTCATCGGCGAGGGGTCGGCGCCGACCACCGCGATTCGCTGCTTCACCGCCGGCATGTCCACCACCAGCGTGATCTCCGAGGCGAGGCGGTTGGCGATGTCGGCGGGCAGCTTTGCCGGGCCGAACAGCGCGAACCAGCTCAGCACATCGACTTCTGGCATGCCCAGTTCGGTCGTGGTCGGCACATCGGGCAGCAGCGCCTGGCGGGTTTTTCCGGTCTGCGCAAGGCTCTTCAACTGCTTCGAGTCCATGTAGCGTCGCGCGAAGTCGGGGCTGGTCGGCACCATCTCGATGTCGGAGGAGATGATCGCGGTCATCATCGGCGTGCCGCCCTTGTAGGGGACATGCAGCATCTGCACCCCGGCGACCGCCGAGAGCATTTCCACCGAGAGGTGGAGCGCACTGCCGACGCCGGCCGAGCCGTAGCGCACGCCGTCGGGTTTTGCCTTCGCGACGGCGAGGAACTCGGCGAGCGTCGAGGGCGGGTACTTCGATGGCACCACGTACACGATCGGCGAGATCGCAATCATGGTGACCGGTGTCAAGTCTTTCGCCGGATCGTAGGGCGGCACTTTCTTCAGCACCGGCAGGATGGAGTTGGACGACACCAGCAGGGTGTAGCCGTCGGGTGCCGACTTGATGGTGGCATCGATGCCGATCTGCGCGCCGGCGCCCGGACGGTTGTCGATCACCACCGGCTGGCCGATGCGCGCCGAGAGTTCGTTGGCGACCGAGCGTGCGACCGCGTCGGTGGTGCCGCCCGCGGTGGTGGGGACGATGATCTTGACCGGCCTCGAGGGCCAGGCCTGGGCGATTGCTCCGGAAGCGGCAAGTGCTGCTGCAACGGCCAGCGAAGCGGTGCCAAAAGTCTTGCGAGCTGTGCGACCGCGGAATGTTCTTTTCATCGGGTTCCTCCTCCTGTTTCTCCGGCGCGGATTATCGCAGCCGGAGTGCGTCGCGTTCCCCTGTTGTTGAGGCGGTCTCAACATGCGGCCCGCTACTCGACTTTCACTCCCGCGCGCGTGACCACCTGCTTCCAGCGAACCTGTTCATCCGCGATCAGCCGGCCGAGCGACTCGGGTGTGCCAGGCGATGCTTCTGCCCCCTGTTGTCGGAGGCTGTTTGCGAGATCGGGGTCGGTGAGCACCTTGCGGAATTCGGCGTTCATTTTTTCGATGATCGGCCGCGGCGTGCCGGCCGGCATCACGATGCCCCACCAGAACGCAAGCTCCACACCCTGTATGCCTTGTTCCATGAAGGTCGGCACATCCGGGAGGACAGGAAAGCGCTTCGGGCCCGAGACAGCGACCGGGCGCAGCCTGCCCGCCTGCGCGTAGGGAATCCAGCTCGCGCCGCCTTCGAACATCACTTGTATGTCACCCGCGGCGAGCGCGGGCAGCGCGGGCCCGGTGCCCTTGAAGGGAACGTGGACCATGTCGATGCCGGTAGCCAGCTTGAGCATCTCGCCGCCGAGGTGATGCACCGAGCCCTGTCCCGAGGAGCCGAAGTTGAGCTTGCCCGGATTGCGTTTCGCATGATCGACGAGTTCGGTGGCGTTTTTCACCGGTAGCGACGGATTGACCAGCAGCACGAAGTAACCGCGTGCCACCTCGATCACCGGCGCGAAGGACTTCACCGGATCGAAGCTGAGGTTGCCATAGAGAGCGGGAGCGACCGCGAGCGCGGCGGCGGTGCCGAACATCATGGTGTAACCGTCGGGCGCTGCGCGCGCGACCGAGGCCGCACCGATGGTGCCGGTGGCGCCGGCGCGGTTGTCCACCGGGACCTGCTGGCCGAGGTTGGTCGCGAGCTTGGCGGCGAGCAGCCGGGTGACGATGTCGCTGCCGCCGCCGGGCGGAAACGTGCTGACGAAGACGATGGGTTTTGAGGGGTACGACTGCGCTTGCGCGGCCGATGTGATGAGCAGTGCGGCGCAGAGCAATGCGCCGGCGATCCGTCGCAAGAGTGGGTTCATGATTCCTCCTCCTTGAGGGCCCGTTTGCCTGTGTCCGGTGGCTTGTCGGGCGGGGGATACGAGTTTGCACCAAACGCAGCGAGCCTGTGATTCGCGCGGCGCCTGGAGAGATTGCTTCGCTGCGCTCGCAATGACCGGGAAACGTGGTGCGCCGAGAGCCCGATCCGACTCCTCCTTGAGGGCCCGTTTGCCTGTGTCCGGTGGCTTGTCGGGCGGATGCTGCGAGTTTGCACCAAACGCATGCAGCCCGCGATTCGCGCGGCGCCTGGAGAGATTGCTTCGCTGCGCTCGCAATGACCGGGAAACGTGACGCGCCGAGAGCCCGATCCGGGCGGATTTTCGCCTTGAATCCGGAGCGCATATCCTGACAATCTGTAAAAAAGGCCCAGCATTGGCGCGGGAAAGCGGGCGATATACTGACATTACCCATTCCCGTCGGTGATGCACCGGACACGCTCAGCGCGGCATGCCCGCCGGGTCGTGCGAGGTGGCCATGCGGTCTTCGTCAATCATCCACGGCGCGAATACCGGGCTGTCCGGCTTGCCGTGCCGTCCGATCCACGTCGCGACATCATCGGTCGTGACGACGTCGCGCCTGAGCATCGCCATGACGAGGTGGGCGAGGAGTTCGTTGTTGAAACGCTTGTCCAGCGTTCTTGCGGTGCCTTGGTCCGGCCGGTGGACGATGAAAGGCACGCGCCGGTCGGTGCGGCCATCAAAGTGCCGCGACCAGCGCCACCAGTGGTCCGAGGTCACCACGAGGATGCAGTCGGCGCAGGAGGCTTTCATGGTGTCGAGCGTTTCGTCGACGAGGCGGTCCACCAGCAGCAGGTTGGCGAAGTAGTTCACCGCACCCGGCGGCGCGGGGGCCATTCGGTCCGCGTTGGTGAGGCGATTGAGGTCCGCATCGTAGATGTAGGGCACGTGCGGTACCGCGAAGTGCGCGAACACCAGGCCAAGCGAAGGATCGGCGAGCATGTTCCGGAAGCGGTCCGCGGCGTTGCTGAAGCGCAACGCGG